>CAJXFJ010000276.1 GCA_913052515.1 uncultured Flavobacteriales bacterium
GATGAATCCCAATTAGTTCATGTTCATCATAACCACTTATTTCAATGAAATTTGTGTTGATAAATTTGAATTTACCACTTTCATCTGCCTCAAATATGATTCCTTTTACATTGTCAATAATTTGTTGATGATGAACATTTAGATCGTCTAACTCAATAAGTACTTTGTGAGCTTTTATTTGAGATACAACCTGTTCTGAAAGAAGCTCAAGAGATTGTTTTTGCGTTTCACTCAATTCCCTAGGTAATTGATCGATAACACATAGCGTTCCAATATTCTCACCATCTACTTTTAAGGTTACCCCTGCATAAAAGCGAATTTTTGGGTCACCTGTAACTAAAGGGTTGTCTTTAAAGCGTTCATCTTCTTTAGCATCTTTCACTTCAAAGAACGATTCACTTTCATAGATGGCATGTCCACAAAAAGATATTTCTCTAACAGTTTCATCAATTGTAAGACCAACTTTAGATTTAAACCATTGTCTTTTTTCATCAATTAAACTAATAAGTGCAATAGGAGTATTGCAAATCTGAGAAGCAAGAACTGTCAAATTATCAAATAGTTTGTTATTTGCAGTATCAAGAATTTGTAGCTCTTTCAGCACCTTTAATCTATTTTGTTCTAGTTTATTTTTATTTGAATGCTCCATCCTTTTAGACTATGTTTATACCTACTACTTAGGCAAATAAAAGATATGAATAGTGTTTTAGAAAAACCAGAGGGTATTCCCAATGAAGTTTATACGAAGCTTTTACCTGAATTTTTAAAAGAGGTAGATGAAGGTGTTTTACAAATAAGACAATTGTTTGACATGGGAAAGATTGATGAACTTAAAAAAGTGTCACATAAAATCAAAGGAGCTTCTGCAAGTTATGGAGCAAAGGAACTTGAAATGATTTGTTCTTTCATTGAGAAAACAGTTGAGCAAATTGATCATAATTTAATCAACAGTTTAAACGAAGTATTTGAGCGTACAAGACTAGAAGCAAATAAATTGATTAATAGGGTAGGTTTAAATTAAGTTTAAGATTATGTGGTATATAAGTTGTTTTTCATTCACGTTTACTTCATTCCTTTCAAAAGATAAAAAACTCACCCAAGAAAACTCAACTCTATAAAAAAAAGCTCAACACAATCGTGTCAAGCTATAGTTTGTGGAGCTGGAGGGATTACCTTACGGTTTGCCCTCTTAACCGAAGAAAGGAATTAAATCTGCTAATGCTCCGCATTTTATCTTTAAATAAAAAAATCCACTCAAGTATAACTTGGTGGATTTTTCTCTTAAAGCTGCTTTAGCAGATTTAAACATCTGTGGAGCCGGAGGGATTCGAACCCTCGTCCAAACGAGGAATCAATAAGCTTTCTACAGGCTTAGTAAAAGCTTAGGTTTTCGACAATAAACTGGCCTTTAACTACCTATTTATTGCTTAGCCTTTTAAGTTTCATTAATAAGTCAAGGCTTCCTACTAACTATCTCATAATTCTGATACCTTGTAATCAGGGTATTAATGAGCGGAACCCCTGCAAGATAGCTTGTCCTCTCGATTTATCGAGATGGATTAGGTTTAATCTCTATCGAGTATTAAGCCGCAAGCGCGTAATTATTGTCGCCGTTTAGCGAAAGTTTAGTGTTGTTGTTATCGAGCTCCTCACTCAATGCTCGACCTGCTTACTTACTCACTCTGCTCGCTGTCGAAACCGGTCGGCCCCATGTGTCAATGAACTTTGTCAAAGTTAACCAATGATTAACAAATCAAATCAATTTTCAATTCTAATCCCCGCAATATTTAGAACCAGTTTCTTTGATTTTTCTTTCTGCTGCTTCTTTTCTTCTTCTTCAGAAGTAAGGTGTAGACGTTTTTTAAGCTCAAACCAAAGACTGTTGCTAACGTACTTTATGGATTCTTCTGTATCTAACTCTTGTGATTGAGTAGTTAATTTCTTCGTAGAGTCTGTTTGAATATCTTGAGCGTTCAAATGACTACTTGCAGTAAACAAAAGAATTACCAATGTGATATGATAGAAATTTGATTTCACTTGAAGTTGATAGAAAGTAAAATAAATAAAAAAGCCTCACAATTGTGAGGCTTTTTTATAATTAGTGAAATAATTTATTATTCAATGATTAAAAACTCTGTTCTACGGTTTAATGCTCTACCTTCAGGAGTTAAGTTGGTTGCAATAGGATTATCTTCTCCATTTGCAACAGCTTCAATTCTAGAAGCATCAACACCTTTTCTGACTAAGTATCTTTTAACTCGGTCAGCACGCTGAACCGTTAATCTTTGGTTGTAATCTTTTGGACCAGTACTATCTGCATAAGCCATTAATTTAAGATTAACATCAGTTTGCTTTTTAAGAACAGCAGCTAATCTATTTAGCTGATCGTAGTACTTAATTTTTATCGTAAAGCTCTCTGAATCAAAGTTGATATCTTTTAATAACTCAACAGGAATATCATTGTCTTCAGCAACTTGTTTGTTTTCTTCTTGCTTATCATCAACTTGGTCAGTAGTTGTTGGCTTGAAAACAAACTTGCCAGTTCCATCATCTACAGCATCTCTGCGGTTACCATCTTTATCGGTTAAGTAAATATCCACATTCGAAGGATCACCTTTAATATTGATTGGCTTCAGAGAATAATTCTGATCCGCATTTAATGAAGTGAATTCAAATCGTCCATTACCATCTGTATAAATGGTATCTATTGGATTGCCATTTTCATCTAAAACAACTAATGCGGCATTTTCCATTGGAAGATTATTATAAGTAAACACGCCCATTCGTTTCACTTCTTCTTCTATCACTTCTTCAGGACATCCACCTAAACTTTCAAGACCTGCTACTTCAGGGCATTTATCATCTTTGTCAGCAACTAAGTCTCCATCACTATCAGGACAGCCATTTAGGCTACCTGCTATATTTGGACATGGATCATCAGCATTTGGAATGCTATCACCGTCACTATCAGGACATCCCATAGTGTATTCAAAACCAGGGTCACTAGGGCACTTATCTCTTTCATTTGGAATACCATCTAAATCTAAATCAATAGCGCATCCCTTTTTATCTACCACCATACCTAACTCAGTATTTGGACATTCATCATTTCTGTCAGAAACACCATCTCTATCGGAATCACTGGTTGCTTTTATTAGAGTACTTAGGCCAATAGATGTTTGTAAGAACATATCGTTACCTCCTCCGGTTCTAGCATCTAGGTCATCACCATCGGATACTAGTAATGTATTTTGGTAACGAATTCTCACTCGATCATTAAGCATGTAATTAACACCCAATCCTGCCGAAGGTAAAGCAAGATAATTTTTATTATCACCCTTGCCATCAAAATTTAAGTAAGCTAGGCCTGCAAATAAGAATGGTCTAAATTTAACTTCATCATACTCAAAAAAGTTATAATTAATATGAAGATTTGCCACATTCATATTGTAATTAAATCGATTATTGTTTTCATTAGAGGATTTAAACTTTATATCTCCTAATGTAAAATCAAGTCCAAGATCAAAATGAGGATGAATGTAACGTGCTAAGGAAATTCCTGCAAATCCATTGTGATTATCAAAGAAATTGAAAAATTGATTTTCAATTTCACCGTTGTATTGTTCAGATCCTCCGTGTATTCCAACGCTCCA
>CAJXFJ010000277.1 GCA_913052515.1 uncultured Flavobacteriales bacterium
TAGCAACTTATCGCTTTTTATTGGATGATTCGCTAGAATTTGAGCGCGCCAAAACCATCCATTAAACTGATTTAAAACTACTTAACAAACAAGATTAATTTTTTATTAAAAAAAGTGCTATTCTTGTTTGTCATTTTTAGCAAGGATTATATCTTTGCAGTCCGAAAAAATTTCGGTGGTACAATTCGACTTGTTAGCTCAGCTGGTAGAGCACATCCCTTTTAAGGATGGGGTCCTGGGTTCGAACCCCAGACAAGTCACAAAAGCGAAAAAGCTAGCCCAAAAGGCTGGCTTTTTTGGTTTTATATTATTGCTAGGGGTGAGAAGTTTATGCCGAGCACTTTTCTGAAAGAAAAGTAGTCGAGGTGAACCCCAGACAAGTCACAAAAAAGGCTGTTTTGAAAGAACAGTCTTTTTTTATGCTATCTCTTCTTCAATTAGCGATAGTTTTGGAAAAAATACGCTAAACAATTATCTACTACTTCTTTAAACAATCTATTAAATAAATAGGTTTTTACCATAAATTTAATATCTTAAGAGGAGTTAATTAAACAATATGGAAAATCCGATTATACCAGACAATGAATTTGAAAGACTAGCTGCTTTAGAAAGCTATCAAATTCTTGATACTGACACTGAAGTTTTATATGACCAGATAATAGAACTCGCCTCTTACATTTGTAAGACCCCAATTGCACTCATTACGTTTATTGATCAAGATAGGCAATGGTTTAAGGCTAAGAAAGGAGTCAAAATCTCAGAAACAGATAGAAATATTTCTTTTTGCGCACATGCAATAAACAGCTCTAGTGAAGAAGTTTTTGAAGTCTCTGACACTCACAAAGATTCAAGATTCAAAAACAATCCACTTGTTCAATACGATCCAAAAATACGATTCTATGGAGGTGCTCCAATTGAAGATGAAGATGGTTTTAAATTGGGAACCCTTTGTGTACTTGACCAAAAGAATAGAGTACTAAACCAGGAACAAAAAGATGCACTTTTATCATTAGCTAGTCAAGTTAGCACTCTCCTTAAGTTGAAGCGTGTAACCCTAAAAAGTCAAAAAGAAAGTCATGAGCTAAGCACAATTTTTAACAACCTAACAGATGTTGTGTATGAGCTCAATGAAAAAGGAGAATATATTTATATAAACAAAGCCATTGAAAATTTATATGGTTATAAGGTAGACGAACTGATTGGAGAGCATTTCTCAAAATTAATCGCACCCGATAACAGAGAAAAAGTATTAGAATTCTATAAGAAGCAGTTTAGCAATAAAAAAAGTTACTCGGAATATGAATTCAAAATTATTTCTAAAGATGGAAAAACATTCTGGGTTTCTCAAAAGGTAAGTATGATATTCAATACGAAAGGGGAATTGGATAGAACAGTTATTATTGCAAGGAACATCAGTGCCGAAAAACGAAACAAGACCTTATTAATCAAAAGAACAAACCTCCTTCAAAATGTGGTGTCAAATATGGCTGAAGGAGTTATAGTTTTTGATGAATATGGTAAAATTGCTCTATTCAATGATTCTGCGAAGACGATATTTAATTCGAGTAATAATGATAAACTAAGTACAATTATCAACTCATATCATTACTTTGAGGAAGACAAACAAAATAAAGTTACATCCGAAAGTTTACCAACTAGTCTTGTATTAAAGGGTGAATTCGTTAAGAACAAAATACTTTATATTGAGAACAAAATAAATAAAGAACTACACTTTTACTTACAGATTAATGCTCAACCGGTTCTAAGCAATAGTGGTAATATTAAGGGCGGAGTTATGGTAATCGCCAATATTACTGCTCAGAAAGAAAAAGAGTATGAGATTCTAAAACAAAACTCGCTACTAGAGCAAGCTAAAGAGTTGGCCACAATTGGACATTGGGAAGTTGATTTGAAAAAAGAATCGCTTTTTTGGTCTAATGAGACCAAACGAATTCATGAAGTTTCATCGGATTTTATTCCAAATGTAAAAGAGGCTATTAATTTTTACGATGATGAATCAAAACCCAAAATTCAAAAAGCATTAGATAGAGCCATAAATGAAAAAATCGATTGGGATGAAAAATTAAAAATTAAAACCGCTAAGGGAAACTTAAAATGGGTTAGATCAATAGGCACTACTATTTCAAATAACAATGAAGTGAGTCGAGTATTTGGAGTTTTTCAAGATATTACAAAGGACAAAGTTTTTGAGGAGCGCTTATTAAAAAGTGAAAAAGAAGTTAAGCTTCTTAATACTACACTAGAAAAGAGGATTGCACAACGGACAAATGAGCTGGAGAATTCAAAAAAAATGTTTCAAGAGCTATATGATGGTGTACCCGACATGTTGCTTTCCATTAACCCTAATACAGGTGTTATATTAGAGTGTAATGAAACAACGTCTAAAACACTAGGTTATAACAAATCTGACATTATTGGAGAGAAAGTAATTAAATTCTATGACCCATCATGCCACCACAAAGTAAAAGACGCTCTTTCTACCATTAAACGTGATGGAATCATCGATAATATTAAATTACAAATTGTAACCAAATCAGGTAAAATAATCCCTATAAGGCTTAATGCATCGGTAGAAAAAGATAAAAAAGGAAACATTCTAAGGACAAACTCTACTTGGAGGGATATAAGTAGGTTAGAAAAAGCAGAGTTAGACTTGAAAAAGCTAAATCAAGAATTAGAGCAAAGAATTAAAGAACGAACTAAAGAATTAACTAAAGCAAATCAAGAAATACAAGAGTTTGCCTACATTACTTCTCATGACTTAAAATCACCACTAGCCAATATAGATGGCTTTACCCAATTACTTAAAAGAGAAATTGAAAGCGGAAATATTCCACTTTTAAACACTTTTGTGGATCATATTCAACAAGGGGTTAAGTTAGCAACCAAGCGAGTTGATGGAATTGTAGAGGTAGCTAAACTTGGCGACTCTTCTGCAATTGAATTTACTATATTTAGTCTCAAAGAACTTATTGAAAACTCAATTGCTTTATTAGGTGCCAAATTTGAAAATCCGAAGGAAATTATTAAAGTAGAATTTAATCAGATTGATCAAATCAAAAGCAATCAATATTATTTTGAGACTATTATCTCTAATTTACTATCTAATGCAATAAAATATAAGAAAGAAGAAGTTAAGCCAAATATTCTTCTTGAATTGTTTCAAGACAATAAACACTTTATAATTACCATAAAAGACAATGGTATTGGAATTGATTTGAGCAGAGGAACCGACAAAATTTTTGGCATGTTTACTAGAATGCATGATCATGTTGAGGGTAGTGGACTAGGGCTCCACATTACAAAAAAAATGGTTGAAAATTTAAACGGTACAATTAGTGTTCAAAGTGAGAAAAATATAGGTACAACTTTCACCATTAAATTTCCACGAATTATGCTAAACCCATAAATTGATTTTTTCTAATTGAGCATTTATTCCCTGTAATTACCGTAACAAGCTTGATTTAACTTTCAACACTTAAATCAAAAATAACAACAGCATATAATATATTACAATAAAACCCATCTCATTAAACTTAATGTAGTATGAAACCAATTAAAAAAGTTCTATTAGTAGACGATAGTGAAGCTTCCAATGAAATGAATAAATATGTTCTGG
>CAJXFJ010000278.1 GCA_913052515.1 uncultured Flavobacteriales bacterium
TATTCTCCGTTGCTGACCCACTTATAAGTCTTGGTTCTTGAGTAACAAGAGAGTATTTTTTTTGCCAAGAATTCAAATTTATAAGTTCTAAATCAGTTTTATTGACCAAAATACAACCATTGTTAGGTGACCGAAGCCCACAAATAAGTTCAAGAATCGTAGTTTTCCCTGATCCGGATTCACCTGAGAGGCCGAGTATCTCACCGTACTGCATACTAAAAGAAGCGTTTTTAACTATTTCGGTGCCGTTTTCGTGAGAAAAAGTCACATCATCAAAAACAAGCGAATCGAATCCCGTCACTTCTTCAAGACCTGTTCTTAATTTATTCCTTGAATAAAAATTCATAGTCGAGTTGAGTTGTTCGAAAGTTCCTGTCATAGCTCGTTTCATGGCGAGAAAAAAATAAACCGATTGGCCGTAAGTAAGCCCCCTGAGCATTAGGAGGGCTACAGGCCCAATTTTATCTAGTGACATAGTTTCATTTCTTGAGACGATACTGAGTGCAATTAAAATAAAAACGTATGCTGAAGCTATATAAACAGGCGTAATAGCTTGAAGAGTGAACTCCATTTTTCTCCGAGCTTTACCTTCAACTTTTAGTAATCGACCAAGATTTTGTTTTACTGGTTCCGAAACTCCATAAGACTGTATCGAGATTCCGAGCGAACTGTATTCTGCTATTCCATGAGCAAAATCAAGTTGGCTAGAAGCTGTTCGTTTAGAACGTTGTGCAATAGCTTTCCTGATTGGACTTAACGCTATTCCCAGAATTAGTAAAGCAAAGCCAGCAATCAAAGTAGAAAATGGATCCACAAATAGCGCTACGCCTATGAGAGCCAAAAGACTCAACATCGAGCTCAGGCCTTGATTGAATGAATTAAGTAGTCCTGATATCTCCTGAGAGAATCCAAGCAGAAGATGTTGCAAATGGCCAGTTGGTGCATCTTGTTGAGCTTCCCAAGTCGCGCCAAAATATAGTTCTGTAATTTTTAATCTTTGATTAACAACCACAGTTTCTGTTAAACCTGATTGCAACCAGAGCGCAATGGTTCCAAGAGTGAATTTTGCAAAAATGAAAGCTCCAGCTACCCAGAGTGATGTGGTTATTCCCATATTGAAGCGGCTAAAAATCTCTAAAGAGGAGTCTGATGCAGTGACCCCAAGAGCTATACCAGTGGAAATAACTAAGAAAGCTGCTTCTGCAATTCCGGCAAGCAGATTAGCTAATGAAATGCACAGAATTCTAAAACCATTTGGCCGCAGCAAAGAAGTAAAATTGAGTTGGTTTTTATGAATTTGGTTTTCGTCGATATTTTTAGACTACATGTTGACTCTGCGGTAAGCGCGAAGCCTAAGTTCAATTTCAACTTGAGGTAGTATCTTTTTGGTTTCTATTGATTTACGTATTTACTATTAGGCGATTTAAATGAGTGATTCTCCTAAAAATTTACTTTTTGCTGACGGACATGTTGGGCTTGAATTAACTAATTTCCTTCTAAGTGAACATAAAGGAGATTTAAAAGCGGTAGTCACCACAAGCGAGAATGAAATTTCCGGTCTAGCACGGAGCGAAAATGTTGAAGTCTGCATTGCTCCTGACGAAAGTTATTTAATGGAAAGGTTTTCTAACGTTATTGACTTGGGTTTACTGGCATGGTGGCCCAGTATAATTAAACCCCCTCTGTTAGATTTGCCCCACAATGGTTTTGTAAATATCCATCCTTCTTTATTACCTCACAACAGAGGAAAAAATCCAAATTTCTGGGCTATTGTCGAAGAAAGACCTTTTGGTGTAACAGTACAAAAGGCAGACAGTGGGATTGATACGGGTGAAATTATTGCTCAAAAAGAAATTGTTTATGACTGGTGCGATACTGGAGGAACTTTGTATAAAAAAGCTGTAGCTGAAGCAGTTAATTTATTCAAGAAAGTTTATATAAAAATCAGAAAAGGCCAATTTGAAACATCAATACAGGATGAAGGGGGATCTTTCCATGTTGCGGATGAGTTGGAAGTAGCTAGTGAAATTGTTTTAGATCACAATTATGAGGCAAGATATTTACTAAATCTTCTGCGGGCAAGGACTTTTGATGGCCATCCGTCTTGTTATTTTGAAGAAAATGGTCAGATATATGAAATAAGGGTTTCAATAAAGAAAAAGAATTCTGCAGAATGAAACAAACATAATCATGTTTTTTAGTGAGTATAAGTGGGCTGTTTAAAAAAAGGCTTTTCAAATGGGGTATGAAAGTCCTGATTTGATTTCTTCAAGGTTCAACTTTTAGAGGTATTTGTATGTGTGGCATAGCCGGTATTTTTGATACAGCAGGCCGTTTTCCTGAGCGTGATCTACTTCCGACAGTGGAAAAGATGCTTAATTCTATTTCACACAGGGGCCCGGACGGATTGGAGACCTGGAAAGAAAATAATGGCAGTTTGGTTCTCGGAAGTGCTCGATTGTCTGTTGTCGATCTTTCGAATACTGGTTCACAGCCCATGTCGTCAAAATGTGGCAGATGGCAGATTGTTTATAACGGCGAGCTCTACAACTCAAGAGAAATTTCTAAAAAACTAAATTCTGAAACACGAATTGTATTTCGGGGTCATTCTGATACTGAAATTTTAGTTGAGTCAATTGCACATTGGGGTGTTCCTGAAACATTAAAAAAAATTGAAGGTATGTTTGCCTTTGCTGCGTGGGATTTGCAAGAACGAGAGTTATGGATTGCTAGAGACAGATTTGGCGAAAAACCGCTTTATTATGGCAATATAAATGGTTTTTTTGTTTTCACATCGGAATTAAAAACTTTAAGAAATATTTCTGGGTTCAACGCGAATATTGATCGAGAAGCTTTACACAAATACTTTCAATATTCCTATATACCATCACCGTTAACTATTTTTGAAGAGATAAAAAAACTTCCTCAGGGGCATTATTTACGAATAGTTGATTCATCTCAGGAAATTTCAACCGTGAAGTATTGGTCGCCGATAGATGAAATTTCAGAAACTTATAATTCGTTTGCTTCAGAAGACTCTTTCGAAGAATTTGCTTTTGTATTCGAAAAAGCAGTACATAAAAGAATGATAAGTGATGTTCCGCTAGGGGCATTTTTATCTGGAGGCACAGACTCTTCGGGTGTTGTCGTCGCTATGCAGAAGAATTCTTCAAAACCTATAAAAACTTTTTCAATAGGCTTTAATGAACCCGGCTTTGATGAATCACCATACGCAAGAGAAGTGTCAAAGTGTATAGGTACAGATCACAATGAGTTTGTTGTTTCACCCAAAGAGGCAATGGAAGTTATACCAAAGTTGCCAATGATTTTTGATGAGCCTTTTGCTGACTCGTCACAAATTCCTATGTATTTGGTCAGTTCCTTAGCCAAACAAAAAGTAACCGTTGCGCTTTCAGGTGATGGTGCTGATGAAATTTTCGGTGGGTATGAG
Organism: uncultured Flavobacteriales bacterium; assembly: GCA_913052515.1. The sequence continues at coordinate 3,452 of CAJXFJ010000278.1, forward strand.
CGTTACAAGCATTTGTCAAAGTTGGCATGGTTACGTAATAACCTCAATCCCAGGACGATTCGTTCATTGGGTAAATTTATTAACTTGATCCCAGCAAGTTTTCTGGGTGGTAAATATTCAGATACCTCAAAACTTATTCTTCCAAAAGTTTTCAAGCATAGAACTTCCGA
>CAJXFJ010000279.1 GCA_913052515.1 uncultured Flavobacteriales bacterium
TTAACTCCTCTACAATTCATATCATTCTATTACTAACGGTAACATTTCTATTTTCCTGTACCAAAGAACAAGCTTTAACACCAAGTGCCCACTATGACCCAAATGCAACAGGTTCTAATGGATCAAATATTACAGCTGGAAATGGTTCTACGGTAAAACCGAAAATGTCAGTAAATACCTTAGTAGGAAATTGGAAAATGGTTTCTCTTGATTATACAGGAACTTCTTCTAACACCGTAGGTGGAACTACTTTAGTTTCAAATTTTTCTGGACTAGGAAAGAACTTTACTTACTTGATTACTTTTAACAACAACCCTAAGACTTATACAACTCGTGGAGGTTATGTGGTTGAGTTGACTACAGCTATAGATACTACTTCATTTACTCAAGATGTTCAGATTTCAGATGTTGTTTCAAGCGGCACTTGGTCTTTAAATGGAAACTTTATGACCACTATAGATGATTCTACGATGGAATCAAGTACAACTGAAATACTACAAGGAAGTAATAATAGCTTTTCTGTTGATTATGCAGGATTCAGTGGTCAAAGTAATGGAGGGGCAAGTGTTATCATTAATTCTGGTCAAGTTACTTTTGATCGAACTCCTTAAGAGTAGTAGGAAATATTATTCATAACTCTCAGAATAAACTTCTTTATAGGTTCTTAGAGTTATATTCAATAAGAGTTTTGAATATACAAGTAGTAGTCTATCGCTTTGACATGAACTAGTATTTAAAACTCCTCTTCAATTAGTTCATTGTTTAAAGCAGCACCGGCTATGGTTCCTGCTGCTGTGGCGTAAGACAGGGCCCTCAACGGACTTGCATTATCTCCGCAAGCATAAACTCCTGAAACAGTTGTTTTTTGAAATAAATCTACTTTCAATAATCCTTGTTCTGTCAGCTCACATCCTAATTTTTCAGGCAAATTGGAATGTTGAACAAAATCAGGCCGTGCATATATAGCTGTTAAGGGAACTGAAGCAGCAGATTTCAATTGCACTTCTTTTAGTTTACCTTCTTCATGATTTAAAGATTCAATTTCCTCTTCAAAAACGGTAATCTGATGTTTTTTCAATTTGGCCCATTGCTCTTCATCAAAGCTTGCTTTTCCGTTAGTAAAAATGCACAACTCTTTGGTCCAGTTGCTAATCAGTTGGGCATAATGAAAGGCCATATCTCCATTGGCTAAAATTCCAGTTTTTTGATTTCGAACTTCATAACCATGGCAATAGGGACAATGGATAATGGTTTTTCCCCAACAAGCTGAAAACCCTTCTATATTGGGCATGATATCTTTTACCCCAGTTGCAAAAATCAATTTCTTTGCATGGAATTCTTTAAGGTCTTCCGTTTCTACAATAAAGCCATCTGCTTGGGCTTTTGCATCATTCACAAAAGCTTGTATGAAGTTTACGGAAGGGTAGGCAAGAACTTGCGCTTTAGCTTTTTGACTGATTTCCTGAGGTTTTGCGCCATCATGGGTAATAAAATTATGTGCATGAGGCGTAAACCGATTGCAAGCTTTACCGCCATCAATAATGAGTACATTCCTCATAGCTCTACCTAGAGCCATAGCAGCCGATAATCCGGCATAGCTGCCTCCAATGATAATGGTGTCATATTGATTGTTTGTTGTCATGAAGTTGAGATTATAAAGTTGCTTGAAAGGTGCAGGAATAGCTAACAAACTAGAGGCATAGCTTGTGTTTTTTAAAAATGTCCTTCTAGATATTTTAGCCATCAATTGAATTTAGATGGTAAAATTAGGTAAATCTATTTAAATGCAACTAAGTTGCATTTAAATTTAAGAAGTAATTTGAATGTAAACTTGGAATTTAGTTCAAAGTGCTATTAATAAACCTCAGCTAATCCTCGGAAAACACTTTGCCAATTGGTATTACCCCACTTCTTACCTAAACGAACAATGATGAGATTTTTTTCAGGATGCACATAAATATACTGTCCCAATATACCTTGAGCCATAAAGTCTTTCCCAGGTGTTGGAAGCCACCATTGGTATTGATAATAATCAACACTTCCTTCAGTGGTATCCACTTTTGTTGATTCTTCAACCCACCATTCCGGTATCAATTGTTGTCCATTCCAATTTCCCTTATTTAAATAAAGTCGTCCCAACTTGGCAAAATCTCTTGCACGCGCATTTAAACAACAAAATGTTTTTTCTAAACCATCTTTTTTGCGGTCAATGCTCCAAGAAGCATCATATTCCATTCCTAAGGGTGTCCAAATTTTTTGTTGAAGATATGCTGTAACACTTTGGTCTTTTAAAGCACGTTCTAATACCAAACCCAACAATTGAGTACTTCCACTAACATAATCAAAGCGACTGCCCGGAGTTGTCTCTAATTTCATTTTTTCGATTTGTTTTCTCAAATTTCGTCCATAGTAAAAAGCGGCTGCGTTCCCAAAAGGGTTGGTATAACTTTCGTTGTATTTTAAGCCAGAAGTCATTTGTAATAGATGCCGAATGCTTACAGTTTCAAATCCATTTTCCTTTAATTCAGGAATATAGTTTGTAATGGGTTCTTGCACCGAATCAATTAAACCGTCGGCGATGGCACAACCAATTAACATGGATGTTACCGATTTGGCCATTGAGAAGGAGGGAACAATACTTTCCTTTTCATATTTCTTAAAGTATTGCTCGTAGTGGATGGTATCATTTCTAATTATCAAAAAGGCCACCGTTTTTTGGCTTTCCAAGTAGTCGCCAAAATTCATTTGGTTAATGTGTTTGGGAACTTTTTTTCCAGAATCAACCTCAATAAAATGAAAAGATTCTTTCGGTGCTTCAAGTGAGCGAGATTGAAACTTTTTATGATCCTTGATATCGGCAAAATTGTAGATAAAATATCGCCCTACTTGACAAGATTGGAGAGCTAAGAGGCAGGTTATAAGTAAATAACGAAATTGGATTTTATTCATGATTGAAGCAAAAACATTTAAATATAGTTCGAATTTACTTTTTATCTACTTCACTAGCTTTTAGGTCTAATTAAGTAGGTATTTAGAAATGCTCCATTGCCAAGTGATTTGATATGGATAAGATTCGTATTTATTGGAATCTTCTTGGAAGGTATTTCCTGCCTCAAATTGTTCTTTCCCGTAGGCCATTAATTGGATTGCTTTCTCTTTATTACCCAAATACTTTAAACATAAACTCTTGTAAAACAGGGCATCTGAAAAAGTTGGATGCTCCTTTAAAATAGCGTTAAATTGTTTGATAGCTTCTTCGAATTGACTTAATTCATAGTACGCTATACCTAAATAATAGTAATCTAAAACGGGTACCCAAGATTTTCCAAATTGTTGTTCCTGCATTTCCAAATTAGCACTTAAGCATACCAAGGCTTTGTCGAATTCATTGAGCTGCAAATAGCAAATGCCTATGTATAATTCTATAGGATGATCTTGTTCATAGGTAGAGCCGTATGAAATTTTGTATTTTTTAAAATCAAGGAGTGCATTTTTAAAATCTTTGGCAAAAATGCACTTTAGGAACGCAAGTCGCGAAAGCCATCTTTGTTCATCATATTTAACTGCTTTTTGATAAAAGTTAATGGCTTGACTGTATTTTTTCTGT
>CAJXFJ010000280.1 GCA_913052515.1 uncultured Flavobacteriales bacterium
AGTACTTTGGTTGCAAATTTAATTGGTGAAGGTGGTAGCCATCTTGTGCGACTTTTGGTAAAGCGAATCATGATTCTATGTTTGGCTGCAACTTGTTCACTTTTGCCAATAGTTATTTTTTTTCCACGAAAAGTGAGTAGTATTTATACACACGACTTAGCTTTAATTGAAGCAAGTGTCCCACTCTTTTATTTGATTTCAGCTACCATGTTTTTCTTTAGTGTTGCATATATCAGTTTTTCAGCTGTGACTGGAACAGGTAAAACAAAAATTTCTTTAAGTATTGAATTCATTAGTATAAGCGCTTATTTGATTGGAGCCTATTTAATTGCCAATCATTTTCAATTATCGCTGCCTTATGTTTGGTGTTGTGAATTAATCTACTTTGCCATCATGGGAGGTTTAGCAAGCTTATATTTGAAGTTTGGTAATTGGCGAAAACTAAAAATATAGCATGGACAAATCACTAAGAATCGTTTTTTTGGGCACCCCTGATTTTGCAGTTGCAAGTTTAAAAGCCATGATTGAAGATGGATGGAATGTAGTAGGTGTGATAACAGCTCCCGATAAAAAAGCTGGTAGAGGTCGAAAAGTTCAACAGTCAGCCGTCAAAACTTTTGCGGAAAATCATGAATTGAAAGTGCTTCAACCTACCAACTTAAAAGATTTTGGCTTTCAATCTGAGCTAAAAGCATTAAATGCTGATCTTCAAGTAGTAGTTGCTTTTAGAATGCTTCCTGAAGCAGTTTGGAATATGCCTTCTCTTGGCACATTTAATCTTCATGCTTCTTTGTTACCGAATTACAGAGGGGCGGCACCTATTAATTGGGCAATAATAAATGGAGAAAGTAAAACTGGAGTAACCACATTTTTTCTTAAGCACGAAATTGACACAGGAGATGTGCTATTTCAAGAAGAAGTTGAAATTTCTGATAGAGAAACTGCTGGTAGTTTGCACGATAAATTGATGCAAGTAGGTTCAGAGTTAGTTGTCAAGTCTTTAAATGCGATACAAATTGGAAACTATCAATTAAAGTCTCAAAGAGAAATCGAACAAGGAACAATTAAAGTTGCCCCTAAAATATTTAAAGAAGATTGCTTAATTGATTGGGAGCAAAATGCTGTAGAGGTTGACCAAATGATTAGAGGATTATCTCCTTACCCTACTGCTTGGTCAAAAATAATTGAATTGGAATCTAATGAACAAAGTAGTTTGAAAATATTCAATTGTCTTATTAGCAATGACACGATTGAATTAAAACCAGGAGAAGTAAAAGTACTTGACAAGAGAATTTTAATTGGCACAAAATCAAAGCCGCTTGAAATTACTGATTTGCAACTAGCGGGTAAAAAAAGGATGCTTGCCAAGGAACTGCTCAATGGATTTGACTTGAGTAATTATAAATGTGAAATTGAATGAGACTAACAATTCTATTGATTTCACTTCTCTCTTCAGTTTGTTTTGTTGACGCTCAAAATGTTATTCAATTAGATACTTTAAGTTCAAGTGACAAGAATATTCATGTAACCGAACTTGCAACTGATTCAAACAGCACTTCATATTATATTATAATCAAAAAAGAAGTATCACCCCACATTCATCAATGGCACAGTGAAAGTATTTTTATAATTGAAGGAAAAGCTCAAATGATGATGAACGACAGTACTTTTCAAATCAAGAAAGGAGACTTTATTTATATTCCACCTCAAACCAAACATGCGGTAAAAGTCTCTCCTAAAAGCCCTTTAAAAGTCTTGTCAATACAAGCTCCAAAGTTTGAAGGAAAGGATCGAATTTTTGTAGATTAATTTCATGTAAAGAAAAATCTTCCTGAAACCCTTTACTGTAGCAGACTGTAGCGCAGTTATTAACATTTGGCTGTACTTTTCAACAAAATTGGCTCTTTTTCGCTGAAATCCTTGCACCGCTTGACTTTTAGTCTATATTTGTACAAGCTTCATTGAAGCATTAATAAATTTTTAACCAAAAAAATTCTTATCAAAATGAACAAAGCAGAATTAATCGAGGCTATGGCCGACGGAGCAAATCTTTCTAAAGCTGATGCAAAAAGAGCATTAGATTCTTTCTTAGATGCAACAGGTGGTGCATTAAAGAAAGGTGACAAAGTTGCTTTAGTTGGTTTCGGAACTTTCTCAGTATCTAAAAGAGCTGCAAGAAAAGGAAGAAATCCTCAAACAGGAAAAGAAATTGACATTCCAGCTAAGAATGTTGTTAAATTCAAAGCAGGAAGCGAATTATCTGCTAAGGTTTAATACACCTTACATGAAGAATGAAAGCCTATGCGTTTTGCATAGGCTTTTTTTGTGCCATTATCTTACGAATTGGTTAGTATCTCAAATTTTATATATTTGTTTTTCATGAAATTTTCACATTAAACTAACATTAGATATGGGAAGAGGTGATATCAAAACCAAGAAAGGAAAAATAGCTGCAGGCTCTTATGGAGTGAGTAGACCAAGAAAAACCACTTCAACGATAGAAGTAAAACCTGCTAAAGCGAAAAAGAAAGCAGCTCCAAAAACCAAGAAAACAACTACGGCTAAAAAACCAAGTGCTAAAAAGAAAGCCACTAGTGCTAAGTAATAAAAAAAGGTCACCGATTGGTGACCTTTTTTTTATTGTTTCATATACTTTCTAGCTTCGGGAAGAAAGTTTTGAATATCATTAATTCTTCTTTCATCACTAGGATGAGTACTCATAAACTCAGGTGGTGCTTCTCCAGATTTCATAGCAGCCATTCTTTTCCAAAACTCTGCTGCTTCGGCTGGGTCATAACCGGCCATAGCCATAAATACAAGTCCTAGTTTATCTGCTTCTGATTCATGCATTCTTGAGTATTTTAAAATTCCCAACTGGCTTCCAGCACCATAAGCAGATAAAAATAGATTCTGAGCCATTTCTGGTTTTTCAGACATGGCTACCGAAAGAGCCATCCCTCCTGCTTGTACAGCTAAACCTTGACTCATACGCTCATTTCCATGTCGTGCAACTGCATGAGCAATTTCATGCCCCATGACTGTTGCAATTCCTTCTTCCCCATCACAAATGGGTAAAATACCTGTATAAAACATTACCTTTCCTCCAGGCATACACCATGCATTTACCGTATTTTCATCTGCCACATTAAACTCCCATTCAAATTCTGACAAACGGTCTTTCATTCCATTTTCTGACATAAACTGATTGACAGCAGCAGAAATTTTAGCTCCAATGCTTTTCACCATTTTAACTCTTGGGTCACTATCAGGCAAAAGATTTCCTTGTTGTTTGACTTGAGAGTATTGGTCAAAACTCATACTTTGCATTTGACTCGTTGGCAATAATTTCATTTGCTTTCTACCAGTAATTGGCACAGTTGCACATTGCCACAATAAAATCGAAGTCCCAAAGACTAATAATCCTTTCTTCATCTTAAATTATTTTATTTTAACTGTTAATCGTTGTAATTGTAAGGCTTTCAACATGGGCTGCAATTTATCTATTGAACCCTTTTTAACCGTACACTTTCCATTGTAATGAACAATATATGCACACTGCTCTGCCTGATTGGGTGAATGTTCGCAAATAGCAACCAATGAATCTATT
>CAJXFJ010000281.1 GCA_913052515.1 uncultured Flavobacteriales bacterium
TACAAGTTTGGTATAATGTTTTGAAAGCCGGTAAAACACATATACGCCAAGTAATCTTTAGTTAAATCTCCTCCTAATTCTCGGTACTCCTGATTTATGACTTCTATTTGATGATAGGAATTAAGCTTCTGATTTCTTTGTAAAAAAGAAGACGACAAAAAGTCTCGTTTTGAATGTTCTTTAAATCCTTTCGCACCGCTCCAAAAAAGCTCTTGATTATTTAAAGCCCGGCTTAAAATGTCATGAATTGGACTACCTTTTTTACGTTTTATTAAAACTTCAAAAATGGCTTGTTTAAGTATTTTCGGAAGCGACTTATAAGCCTGATATTTAGGGTGATACTTCAAATACTTCAACCAATTTGAATAGCCACCAAATAGTTCATCTGCTCCATCTCCTGTTAAGATTACTTTGGTGTCATTTTCTTTGGCAATTTCTGCTAAAAAGTAAATGGGAATACAAGTTGAGTCTGCGATGGGTTCATCAAAAATATCGACTATTTTTTCTAAGAAACTGGTAAAGTCTTGCGGACTGACCATTTTTTCATGATGCTGTGTTCCAAAACGTTTTGAAACTGAAGCAGCAAAGGCTAGCTCATCGTAATCAGCTTGCCCTTCAAAGCCAATGGAGTAAGTTTTAATGGGCTGGTTGGTGTTTTGCATCATTAGTGCGACAATCGCACTTGAATCAACACCTCCACTTAAAAATGCTCCAACTGGAACATCACTCAACATCCTTTTCTTTACTGAATCCGCCAAACCTTGGAATACTTTCTCTTCCAATTGGCTTTCGTTCGTCCAAAGGTGGTTAGGTGTTATATCCAATGACCAAAAGGGTTCGTAAAGTTGAATACCCTCTTTATTGATAATCATTTGATGCCCAGCTTTAAACTTATGAATGCCTTTAAACATGGTTTGTGGCACAGACAATTGATTAAAGGTTAGGAAATCATAAAAAGCACTTTCATCAAGTTCTTTTTTTACCCAAGGCAATTCAAACAAGCTTGCTAGCTGAGAAGAGAAAGCAAAAATGTTATCCTGAATTGTATAATAAAGCGGCTTTTGTCCCGATCGATCGCGCGCTAAGTGCAGCGACTTACACTCTTCATCCCAAATAGCAAGCGAAAACATGCCATTTAATTCTTTATATTTTAATTGATTGTGGGCAAATAACTCAATTAAAACCTCTGTATCTGATGAGGATTTTAGATTAAGCTGAGGAATTTTGGATTTTAACTCATGATAATTAAAAATCTCTCCATTAAATACCAAACTGCTCTTATTTGAAGCAGACAGCATGGGTTGATTTCCTGCCTCGGAAAGATCTAGAATACTCAATCTTTGATGACCGAAGTAAATCTCATTTGAACTACTCGACCAAAAACCTGAAGAATCAGGACCTCGATGTTTCATTCTGTTGTTCATCCGCTTGATTAGCTCAGGCCCATTGGCAATCCCTTTTGCCCTAAAATCAAATATTCCGGCTATTCCACACATGCTTAAACCAAGTCTGAATAAATGTTTTTTACTTGAAGAGCCATTTTTTGAATGCTATAATTTTGTGAATACTTAATTCGCTCTTCTTTTCTTTTATCCCTTTCTTCCGGATGTTCTAAATAGAATTTCATGCGATTTGCCAATCCTTCTTCATTCGGGACTATGTCGTTCTTTTCTATGTTTTCTATTATTTCAACTACCCCACCTCCATCTTCAAATACCAAAGTTGGTTTTCCTAAGGACAAAGCTTCAACAGCTACCAAACCAAAGGCTTCATTTTGAGATGGCAATACACAAATGTCTATTAATTGCTGCGCATCTAATGCTTCTTTCAAATAGCCAGTAAAAATAAGATGTTTCTCAATCCCTAAATTTTTAGACAGCATTTTGTAGTCTTCTTTCAATGGTCCATCACCAATTAACAACAATACCAAGTTTTCTTTATGTTCTAAGGTTGAAAAAGCCTGAATCAATCTGTCAATTCTTTTAACCTTTGCAAAACGCGAAGCGGTGCCTATAACTGTTTTATTAGCAAGACGATTTTTCAGATTTTGAATTACTTCTGCATTTTCAGTTGAATTCATCAAGCTTTCTGACGCGGATAAATCAATGCCATTTGGTACAATTTGATAATTCTGATTACTTTTTTTGAGGTATTTTTTTTGGGCAATTTTATGTGAAAATGCAGAATTAAAGGTTAAAAAAACTCCTTTCTTGTTTAAAAAGTAAGTTTTTAGCAAGTCTAAAATTTGGTCATTAACTCTCTTTTTCCGTCCAAATCCAAAATTTCCATGCTCTGTAAAAACAATTGAAGCTGTTGATTTTAAACCCAAGTGAAATATTAAGGGATTAAAAAAATGAAAGTGTAATATTTGATGTTGATTAAACAGCTTAAGTGTCTCTTTAAGATTGGCTTTGTTCCAATCAAAACCAGAAGTAAAGTTCATATAATAGGCTTCTATACCTTGATTACCATCAAACTTCCAATTTATCGGTTTACTCTTTTTTGCAATTAAAATTGAGGGAAGAAAAGCTGAAAATTTTAATTGTTCTGCAATTAAATGGTGCACTAATCTTTCAATTCCTCCAAATTCTGTATCCCATATGATGTGAAGCACTTTTTTAGTCGTCAAGCTCATTTAGTTCCGCTCCTTTATCAGTCTAATCGGACTTCCGACATATACTTTTCCTTCTTGTGTATTACTTTTCTCATTCACTAAAGAATTGGCACCTATAACTGCATGATTTGCTATATAACTTCCTTTTAAAAGAATTGTATTTGCACCTATCCAAACATCTTTACCAATCGTTACAGCCTTTGAAATAGAAGCTTGTATTTGAATTTTACTTCCTTTTTCTATCCCATGTTCTGAATCTCGAATACTCACATTTTCACCGATTAATGTGTAAGCTCCGATTTCAATTTTCTCATTACTGCTAAGCAATACGTTTTGAGTAATGTTCACATGATCTTCAATCACTAACTTTCCTTTCGGTGTGACTTCTAACGTACAATTGTATCCAAACGTAACATAATCTCCGATGGTTATATTTTTATGTGGAACGGCTCTAAGTTTTGGAAAAGAATAGCACTTTAAGCCTTTACCCACCTTACAGCCATGAATCAGCAGATAGGCCTTAAAGCAAATGCCTTTCATTTTTCTACTTATGTTTCTAATGCTTTGCTCCAACTTTTAATCCTCTTTAATTATCCAGTTTTTCTCGATTCTCCTTTCTAGAAAAGACCTTAACCCAAAGGTATTAAGCAGAAACCGAATAAATCGCTTCACCGTTTTTTTTATATAGCACCGATAAATCGCTTTCTTCATTTGTGGTGCAAATTCAGATTCGTTTTCTACCAATATTTTATAGCCTTCTTTATAAGAAAGGCAATTCGTATTACTTACTCCACCTACCCTAAACACCGTTGTGTTGACATTTAAATATTGAAAGCTGAAATTTTGCTTATACGCTCTCAGAAAAAAATCATAATCCGCGGAAAGTTTATATGCTTCATTATAACCATTCAGTTTTTGATATACACTTCTTTTAACAAAAGTAGAAGGATGAAAGACTCCCATGCTTTCTTCCA
>CAJXFJ010000282.1 GCA_913052515.1 uncultured Flavobacteriales bacterium
CATACCAACTGCAATACCAGAAGCACCATTTACCAATAATTGAGGTATTCTTGTCGGCAGTACAGTTGGTTCTTTAAGCGAATCGTCAAAGTTTAATTGAAAATCAACTGTTTCTTTGTCAATATCGGCTAACATTTCTTCAGACAGCTTTCTCAACCTTGCTTCAGTATAACGCATAGCTGCTGGGCTATCACCATCCACAGAACCAAAGTTCCCCTGTCCATCAACCAACATATATCTCATAGACCAAGGTTGAGCCATTCTAACCATGGTATCATATACTGCGGTATCTCCATGAGGATGGTATTTTCCTAATACTTCTCCTACAATACGTGCGGACTTTTTATAAGGCTTATTCGATAATATTCCTAAATCTTGCATACCAAACAAAATCCTTCTGTGAACCGGTTTTAAACCATCTCTCACATCAGGTAATGCTCTACTAACAATCACCGACATAGAATAATCAATGTAGGCTGACTTCATCTCCTCCTCTATATTAATAGGAATAATCTTTTCTCCTTCTGCCATATTTACAGTTTTTACATAAAGAAATAACCGCGCAAATTGGCGGTTTATTAATTACTTCGAAAATACTTACTAATACTAGCTTTTAAGTGGTTTTTAGCTTGTAATTACTAACAAAATTCTGTTAATAAAAGCGTTTTGGAAAGACTTTTGTAGTTTGCAGATAAAATACTTTTGAATTGACTAGTTGTTAGCATAAAGTTTACTACTTTAAACAACCAATTGAAGGTCTTAAACGTTAATAAAGAAAAGGAGAAATAAATGGAGTCTAATTTTTCACAAAGGGTTAAAGATGTGATTACTTACAGCAGAGAAGAAGCATTAAGACTTGGGCATGACTATATTGGAATTGAGCATCTTTTGCTTGGCATGTTGAGAGAAGGACAAGGTGTTGGAATTCAAATTTTAAATGCGCTTGGCACTGATTTAAATGGATTGAGAAGAAAAATAGAAAACGCTACTAAGTCAGGAAGTAATTCCTTAAATCACTTGTCTAACATTCCGCTTGTAAAGCAAGCCGAAAGAGTTTTAAAAATCACTTATCTAGAAGCGAAACTATTCAACCAAAGTTTAATTGGTACTGAACACTTATTATTATCTATTTTAAAAGATTCGAATAATATTGCTACTAAGGCTTTAGAGGATCAAAATATCACTTATGATTCCGTAAAGGAAGAACTTGAAAGTATTTTATCGAACAAGCCAAGTTCTAAAGCTGATTTACCGGGAAATCCAACAAACGATGACGATGATGATTCGTTCATGGGTGGTGGCGGATCAGGAAGTTCAAGAAGCTCTTCTGGTTCATCCACTTCTAAATCATCAGATAACAAATCAAAAACGCCTGTGCTTGACAACTTTGGAAGAGATTTGACTGCCTTGGCAGAAGAAGATAAATTGGACCCTATAGTAGGAAGAGAAGAAGAAATAGAACGTGTTTCTCAGATTTTAAGTAGAAGAAAAAAGAACAATCCGATCTTAATTGGTGAACCTGGTGTTGGTAAATCTGCCATAGCAGAAGGTTTAGCGTTAAGAATTGTACAGAAAAAAGTTTCACGAGTTTTATTTAATAAACGAATAGTTACGCTTGACTTAGCTTCTTTAGTGGCAGGAACTAAATACCGTGGCCAATTTGAAGAACGTATGAAAGCAGTAATGAATGAATTGGAAAAATCTCCAAACATCATTCTTTTTATTGATGAAATACATACTATAATAGGTGCAGGTGGAGCTTCAGGTTCTTTAGATGCTTCTAATATGTTTAAACCTGCTCTTGCAAGAGGAGAAATTCAATGCATTGGAGCAACTACTTTAGATGAACATAGACAACACATTGAAAAAGATGGTGCTTTAGAGAGAAGATTTCAGAAAGTGTTGGTTGAACCAACAAACGCTGAACAAACCATTCAAATTCTAAATAATATCAAAGATCGTTATGAGGATCATCATAATGTGAACTATACTCCTGAAGCTATTGAAGCTTGTGTTCATTTAACTAACCGTTATATGAGCGATAGACATTTGCCCGACAAAGCGATTGATGCTTTAGATGAGGCGGGTTCTAGAGTTCATATTACTAATATTAAGGTTCCTCAAAATATTATTTCCATTGAAGAACAAATTGAAGAAGTAAAAAAAGAAAAGAATCAAGTTGTTCGTAGCCAGAAATATGAAGAGGCAGCAAAATTAAGGGATACGGAAAGACAACTCACCGAATCGCTTGAGGATGCTAAACTAGCATGGGAAGAAGAAACCAAAAATCATAGAGAGACAGTTTCAGAAGATGACGTTGCAGAGGTAGTAGCCATGATGACAGGAATTCCTGTTCAAAGAGTTGCTCAAAAAGAGATGAAGAAGTTGGTTAAAATGTATGATGATATACATGATAAAATCATAGGTCAAGACGATGCTATTAAAAAAGTAGTTAAAGCCATTCAAAGAAATCGTGCTGGTTTAAAGGACCCAAATAAGCCAATTGGTTCATTTATATTTTTAGGGCCTACAGGTGTTGGTAAAACTCAATTAGCCAAAGTTCTTGCTCGTCATTTGTTCGACAACGATGATGCTTTGATTCGAATTGACATGAGTGAATACATGGAGAAATTTGCTGTTAGTAGGTTAATTGGAGCTCCTCCTGGATATATTGGTTACGAAGAAGGTGGTCAATTGACTGAAAAAGTGAGAAGACACCCCTACTCTGTTATTTTATTGGATGAAATAGAAAAAGCACATCCCGATGTTTTTAATTTATTGCTTCAAATTTTAGATGATGGACAAGTAACAGATAGTCTTGGTAGAAAAGTAAACTTTAAGAATACCATCATCATTATGACTTCAAACATTGGAGCTCGCCAAATAAAAGATTTTGGACAAGGAGTTGGTTTTAGCACTGCTGCTAAGAAGGCAAACGCAGATGAATATGCAAAAGGCGTTATACAAAGTGCCTTGAAAAAAGCTTTTGCACCTGAGTTTTTAAATCGAATTGATGATATGATGATTTTTAACTCTTTATCAAAAGAAGATATTCATAAAATTATTGACATTGAGTTAGAAGGTCTTTATAGTAGAACCAAAGAAATGGGCTTTACGGTTCAAATTTCTGAACCTGCTAAAGATTATATTGCTGATAAAGGATATGATTCCGACTATGGAGCACGCCCATTAAGCAGAGCGATTCAAAAATACATTGAAGATCCATTAGCTGAAGAAATCATTCAATCTCGATTAACAGAAGGTGATTTAATCAAAATCAATTTTGATAAAGAAGCGAATGAAATAAAAATTGATATTGAAAAAACGGCTAAATCAATTTCTTCTAAGGAAACGAAAGCTTTAGATAAACCTAAGGACGAATCAAAAGAAGAAAACAATTCATCAGAAAAAGAAGAAAAGGCTGAGGAATAGCCCGTTTTTAAATGAATAAAAAAGGCATGACAAAGTCATGCCTTTTTATTTAATAACAGTTAGTGCCCCTTTTCTTACGTACTTTCCTGTAACTATATAGTAATAAGAGCCTGCCGGTACAATTTCTCCATTATATTTT
>CAJXFJ010000283.1 GCA_913052515.1 uncultured Flavobacteriales bacterium
CGGTAAATTATTTTATCATATATCTACAGATGAGGTTTATGGTTCTTTAGGAACTGAAGGCTTATTTTTAGAAACAACGCCATATGACCCACAGTCTCCTTATTCATCATCCAAAGCTAGTTCTGACCACTTTGTTAGGGCTTATGGTAACACCTATGGTCTCCCATTTGTTATTTCTAATTGTTCTAATAATTACGGTGAAAATCAATTTCCTGAAAAGCTGATTCCATTATTTATTAATAACATAAGAAATAATAAATCTTTACCAGTATATGGAGATGGTTTATTTACCAGGGATTGGCTATATGTTGTCGATCATGCAAGTGCTATTGATATAGTATTCCATAATGGTAAAGTAGGTGATACATATAATATTGGTGGATTTAACGAGTGGACTAATATTGATTTGATCAAACTACTTTGTGGTATTATGGATGAGAAATTAGGAAGAGAGCAGGGCAGTTCTGCACAGCTAATCACTTTTGTTAAAGATAGACCTGGACATGATAAGCGATATGCTATTGATGCCACAAAAATCAAATCTGAACTAGGTTGGGAGCCTTCTTTGCAATTTGCTGAAGGACTAGAAAAAACAATCGATTGGTATCTAAATAATCAAGATTGGTTAGATAATGTTACCTCTGGAGAGTACCAAAACTACTATCAAAACCAATACCAATAATGTTTTCATTTTTTAAAAGAAATGATAAAAATATTGAAACTATAAATTTTGATTCATTAGTTTGCGATATGCATTCCCACTTGATTCCAGGTATTGACGATGGATCACCTGATTTAGAAACTTCAGTTCAAATTATTAAGAATTTACAATCTTTAGGGTTTAAGAAATTTATTACGACTCCTCATATAATGCACGATTTTTATAGAAATACGCCTGACATTATTTTGGGTGGATTGAAAGATTTGCAAAATGAGTTAAAAAAACAATCTGTTGATGTTGAGATATCGGCAGCAGCAGAGTACTACATTGATTATGATTTTGAGGCCAAAGTCGATTCTGGCGATAAATTTTTGACAATGGGAAATAATCAGATTTTGATAGAAACATCTTTTTTGTCCGCGCCTCCCAATTTTGGAGATATTATTTTTAAATTACAACTCGCTGGTTACAAGCTTATTTTGGCACATCCAGAACGCTATGGTTTTATGACTTTTGAAGATTTACAAAGCTATAAAACACGTTCTTTATGTCTTCAATTGAATTTACTTTCTCTATTAGGCTATTATGGACCACAAGCCAAAGCAATGGCTGAAAAATTAATTGAAAACAATATGGTTGATTATGTCGGTACTGATTGTCATAACCTTCATCAATCCTCTTTATATTCTAAGTGCTTTACTAACAAACATTGGCATATGTTAGTAAATCGTGGAACTCTTAAAAATCAAATGTTATAGTATTTGGGCGCTTTTGGTCTCTAAAGCTCTATCAATCTTTTTGAATAAACCTTGCAAAACTTTTCCCGGACCAACTTCAGTTACAGAAGTTAATCCATCTTCTTGCATTTGCTGCATGGTCTGAGTCCATTTAACAGAAGCTGTCAATTGTTTTATCAAATTGCTTTTTATTTCTTCAGGATTAGTCTCTGCTTTAGCAGTAACATTTTGATAAATTGGGCAGTCACCTTCTTTGAATGGTGTGCTTTCAATAGCTGCTGCTAATTCAATTTGGGCGGGTTCCATAAGTGGAGAATGGAATGCACCTCCAACAGGCAGTTGTAATGCTCTTCTTGCACCAACATCCGTTAATTTTTGACAAGCCTCTGCAATGGCTTCATTTGATCCAGAAATTACCAATTGACCAGGACAGTTATAGTTAGCAGGAACCACCACTCCATTAATGTTTTGGCATACCTCTTCTACGATTTTATCTTCAAGTCCTAAAATTGCTGCCATTGTAGATGGGTTTTGCTCACAAGCTTTTTGCATGGCCAAGGCACGATTATAGACTAATTTTAGACCATCATCAAAAGTCATATAGTTGGCAGCAACAAGAGCAGAGAATTCGCCTAAGGAATGTCCGGCAACCATATCGGCTTTGAATTGACTTGCTAATACTTTAGCAAGTATAACAGAGTGTAAAAAGATAGCTGGTTGGGTAACTTTTGTTTGGGTAAGTTCTTCTTTTTCACCTTCAAACATAATACGAGTAATATCAAATCCTAAACTATCATTAGCTTGTTTAAAAAGACTTCTCGCTAGTTCAGAGTTGTCAAATAAATCCTTGCCCATTCCTGTAAATTGTGCCCCTTGACCAGGGAAAACATATGCTTTCATAATCGTATTTTTAACCTATTAAATTCATAAATTCTAACCTTGTCTTTTCGCTTTCTAGAAAAGCACCAGAAAATGCTGATGTAGTAGTTAGTGAGCTTTGTTTTTCAACCCCTCTCATTTGCATACATAAATGACGTGCTTCCATCACTAAAGCTACCCCTTTAGGTTTAAGTGTGTCTTGAATACAATCTCTTATTTCATTGGTTAAGCGTTCTTGTACTTGTAGTCTTCTTGAAAATGCATCCACGACTCTTGGCAATTTACTTAAACCTACAATATTCCCATTAGGAATATAAGCTATGTGAGCTTTCCCAAAAAAAGGAAGAAGGTGGTGTTCGCATAATGAGTAAAATTCAATTTCTTTAACAAGAACCATTTGGCTGTAATCCTCTGAAAACATAGCAGATTGTAATATTTCTGTTGCATTCATTTCGTATCCCTGAGTAAGAAATTGCATAGCTTTAGCTACTCTCTCAGGGGTTTTTATCAAGCCTTCTCTTGAGGGGTCTTCACCTATCAATTCCAAAACTTTAGAATAATGTTCTTTTAGCGATTCTATGTTTTTACTTTCGTATTTTTCTTCTTTTTTGTATAATCCCATTTCTTATTTTCCAAAATATTCAACAAAGTTATTTTCTGTTTCTTGAATCTTGATGCAATGTAATTTAGCTCCTAACTGCATAATGTTTGCTTCTAATTCTTCCCAAATAGCTATAGCTAGAACCTCAGTAGATGCCATTTTATCTTTCATAAAATCGACATCGAGATTAAGATTCTTGTGGTCTAATTTATCAATTACTTTTTCTTGTATGATTTTCGCTAAATCTTTTAAATTAACTACAAAACCAGTGTCATTATTAACTTCTCCTTTGACTGTAACGAATAATTCGAAATTATGGCCGTGCCAGTTTTTGTTGGCACATTTTCCAAAAACTTCAATGTTTTTCTGCTCATTCCAATTGTAGTTCCAAAGCATATGAGCGGCGTTAAATCGTTCTCTTCGAGTAATGTAAATCATATTTTACTTTTGAGCTCGGCAAATATACGACCTTTTACACAAAGGAATTGGTATCTTTGCACTATGAATGTATTAGTTGTTACGGCTACAAAAGAAGAGCTTAGCTTAGCTTTAGATAACCATCTTGTGAGTGGTGTTGGTATGGTTTCCACTGCTATTGCCGTAACTAATGCACTTAAATCTAAGCGATATGATTTGGTAATCAATGCAGGTGTAGCAGGCTCATTTAATAGGTCTCTAGAAC
>CAJXFJ010000284.1 GCA_913052515.1 uncultured Flavobacteriales bacterium
TATGGAAAGTTTTGCTAAAGAATACATTGGTGCATTTAATGAAGGTGATGGCTATACGCCCTTTTTGGATGAGCTGATTGAAAAAAGCCTTGTTTTTGAAAATAGCTTTGCCAATGGTAAGAAATCGATAGAGGCATTGCCTTCCATTTTGGCTGGAGTACCGACTTTAATGAACACCTCATACATCAGTAGTAAATACGGTAGTAACCGCATAAATGCTTTGGGTAAAGTGCTTAGTGATAGAAATTACAGGACTGTTTTTTATCATGGGGGTGAAAATGGAACGATGGGATTTGATGCCTTTGCAAATATGGCAGGTATAAACGAATATAAAGGCCGAAATGAATATCCTTTAAAAGGAGACTACGATGGGAATTGGGGCATTTTTGACGAACCCTTTTTAGCTTATTGTGTAGATGATTTGAGCAATGGAAATGCGCCATTTTTTGCAAGCATATTCACTTTATCTTCCCATCATCCTTATACCATTCCCGAAGAGCATAAAGGCCAATTTTCAGAGGGGCCTTTACCCATTTTAAAAAGTGTACGCTATGCGGACTATGCCTTAGAGCAGTTTTTTGAAAAAGCAAAAACAACAGATTGGTTTGATCAAACCTTATTTATTATCACTGCAGATCATACTTCACAAAGTTTTAGAGAAAGCTATAACAACCGTTTTGGGATGTATTCCATTCCTATTTTGTTTTATGCTCCTTCCTATGTAAAAGCGGAAAGAAAAGAAGCCTTATGTCAGCAAACAGATTTGTTTCCTTCAATCATTGATTTTTTAGGTTTTGAAGAAGAAATTTTAAGCTTTGGAAACTCTGTATTTGATACCGAAAGTGAACCCTTTGTTATCAATTATTTAAATGGCCTATACCAATATACAAAAGGTGATTATGTGCTTCATTTTGATGGAAATCAAAGTGTAGCTTTGTATGCGTGGAAACAAGACCCAGAGTTAAAAAACAACCTCATTGGACAGCAGCTTCCGGAGCTCACCAACTTGGAAAACGAATTGAAAGCCTTGCTTCAACAATACGTGGAACGTCTCACTCAAAACCAACTGATTCCTTGAAAGTAGAGCGAAAAATTCAGTTTGTCATCAACCCAAATTCGGGCGTTAAGCGCAAAGTCTCTTTAGTCGATTTGTTGAAATCAGAATTGGGTGACACTATCCAATATGGCATACATTTTACCAAGCACCCTGAACATGCCACAGAGCTTAGTTTGCAAGCCGTTGAACAAGGCGTAGATGCCGTAATTGCCGTGGGTGGAGATGGCTCTGTGAATGAAGTTGGAAAAGCCTTGATTAATACCGATGTTGCTTTGGGAATTATTCCTTCAGGTTCAGGAAATGGCTTTGCCAGACATCTTGGCATTCCCATGCAAAGTTTAGCAGCCATAAAGCGTATTCGGGAATTTAATACCAGAACTATTGATACAGCGAGCATAAATGGAGTACCTTTTTTAGCCACCGCAGGTTTGGGATTTGATGCTCATGTTGGTTGGAAGTTTGCCACCTTTGGAAAGCGGGGTTTTTTTTCTTATTTACAAGTTACCACCAATGAATTTTTCAGTTTTCAACCCAAAACCTATCATTTAGAAGTTGATGGGGAAGTCATAGAGACCAAAGCTTTTTTAGTCAACTTTGCCAATGCCGGCCAATATGGAAACAATGCATGGATTGCACCTTCGGCTTCCATTTCAGATGGTAAATTAAACGTTTGCATATTAGAACAATTTCCTCCACACCTTGCCCCTGATATTATCTTCAAACTGTTCAGCAAGCAAATTGAAAAGTCAAAATACTATCGCGTTCTTCAAGCGAAAGAAATCAAAGTGCTTAATCCCAGCAAATTTCACTTAGATGGTGAACCCAAATCCATTGAAGAAGATATGTTGATTCAAGTGGTTCCTAATTCACTAAAAGTAATTGTTTAGCATCTTTCTACTCATCTGATTATACAACCATTGGTCATATTTTAGAGTTAGTCCAATGCTAAAGTCTTAATTTGGTTTTTGGAGGGACATCAGGCTGAATCCTTTGGATTCAAAAAAACAATCTTATGAAAAACTTTTTCATTTGGTGTGCTGGCAGTGACCCTCATCTTCTCAAACATTGCCCCCGAAGAGAATCAATTAAACATCAAGGTTTTGGCACCTTGGTTTTAATACCAGCCATCTTGGCATTTGTCTCCATGTCGTATGCGCTTTCAACTTTAGATAGTTTGCAGGAAAAGCCCATTTTCTACTTACTAGGTGGTTTACTATGGGCGCTCATTATTTTCGCTTTTGATCGCTTTATCGTTTCTACGCATCAAAAGAAATCAAGTCATAAGCAAGAATTAAAGAACCCACTTTTCTTTTTGAGATTGGCTTTTGCATTGCTCTTGGGAATTGTGATTTCACATCCTTTGATGATGTTTTATTTCAAAGGTTCTATTGATGATCAACTTGTTGCTAATCAAGAAAAACAAAAGACACTTATTGAAGAAAAGTATGAGAATATCATCCAAGAAAATGAATCTAAAATAGCTTTTTATGATAGTCTCTATGAAGCGAAATTGAAGGAAAGAAACAAACAAGCCAATCTGGTAGCGCAAGAGATTGATGGTGAAGTTATTCAAGGGAAAAACGGAACTCAAAAAACAACCGGTCTATATGGAGAAGGTCCTTCCGCAAAACGTAAGATTGCACAGCTGAATCAGCTACAAGCTGAATTAAACACATTGCATCTAGAAAATACAAAACGCAAAAATGCATTGTTCGCAGAAAATGAACGATTACATGTCAAAAGTGACAGTTTGGTGAAAGATGTTGAATTATCTACCGACTATTTGCAAAGAGAATTAGCGCTTGAGCAATTGAAAGAAAAAAATAACATTGTTTCCCTAACTCAATGGCTATTGATTAGCTTGTTTGTTTTGGTTGATATACTTCCTCTTATTTTCAAAACGTTCTCCTCATTTGGTTTGTATGACAAAATGCAAGAGACTGACCAACAGGCACTAAATCAAATAAATCCGCAAAAAAGAGAGCAGCATATTCAAGCCCTTTTTGATCAATCTGTAAGCTAAAATTTTCTAAATAAGCGTTAATTTTTAGGGTCCTTATTGCAAAACTCAATCTTATTACTACATTTGTAGTTTATAAACTACTTTTGTAAAATGAAGAATTTAAGTGAAAAGGAATTAGAGCTCATGAATCACCTTTGGGAGTTAGAATCAGCATATATGAAAGATTTAGTAGCTCAGTACAAGGATGCCAAACCAGCCTATACGACCATTTCAACCATGGTAAATCGATTGATTGAAAAAGGACATATTGGCTTTGAGCAAATGGGTAGAGACAAAAGGTACTTCCCGAAACTGAAAAAACCCTCCTATTTCTCTAAAGAGTTCACCAAAATGATCAATAAATATTTTAATCATTCAGCCGCTCAATTTGCTTCATTTTTTACCAAAGAGAGCGATTTAAGTCTGGAGCAATTGGAAGATTTACAAAAGTTGGTTAATCAAAAAATTGAAGATAAAAAGAAGCAATCATGATCCTA
>CAJXFJ010000285.1 GCA_913052515.1 uncultured Flavobacteriales bacterium
CTCCCCCCGTTTAAATCTTGTGTAACTGTTTGTTGTTCTTTTAAGCCTAATTTATTCGAATTGAAATAAATCATATTCGCCAAATTGCTATTTGATGTGGCATTTGCAAAGCTGTAATTGCTTCTACCATTTTGATTTAATGAATTGCTCAATAATCTAAAAGAATTTAAAGCCGCATTACTTCCACCCAATTCATTTACCACTAAAATATCTGGTAAGGTATAATCAATAATGGTTGCCATATACCCATCTTTTGATGTTGGATTATTGTTTGAGTTGGTGCAAAAAGAAGTGGTTTCTCGGTAGTACATTAAGTTGTAAGTCATTAACTTTAAGGTGTCAAATGTTTGAGAAACAACATCATTTGAAAAATAACATACACCAATAAAAAGGATAATTTTCTTCAGCATAACAGCATTCAATTTAAGCACCAAAAGTATCCATCCTAAAACAGCTAGAAGTTAACTCAACATAAAGATTTTCAACATAAGAACTCAAATTCGCGACAATATTTAATTACTTTGCTCTTGTAAACCCACATTCTTATGCATCGAAAGTTACTTTTTGTAGTTATTTCCACTTTTCTATTCCTCTTTATTGCTTGCTCAAAAGACGAAGATGAGAACGATTATGAGGTACAACCCATACCTGAATATAAAGGAAATGCTAGTGGAACCTACCAAGCTATTTTAAGAAACAAACCAATCGTTCTTCAAGAATACATGCAAGTATCGGAAGTATTTCCATTTGACTTAACTGTAGAGGGAAGGTTTGGCGGAAGAATACTCAAGTTCAAATTTCCAAAAGCAAGCCAAGGTTCAGTTCAAAATTTCTCTGGGAATTACAGAACACCAACTATTACTTTTAACTTTTACAATGAGGGAAGTAATTTCTTAACCATTGATTCAAATAACTTAGAAAAAGGCATATTAACAGCAAGGTTTAAAGTAACTGGAAGCGGAGAAGACACCACTACTAACCCTCCCACTATTCAAACTGTACTGTTAGACAGTGGTTATTTCAATTTATCCTACCCAAGCTTTGAACCTTAATGAGTCATCGATTTCAAAAGTCCTACCTCATTCAGGACGAACCTCACGAAAGTGATTATCTAAAACTAGCATCACAAAGTTTACAACTTCCCACAAACCAAATTGGAAAAGTCAAGCTTGCTAAAAGGTCTATAGATGCCAGAAAAAAAGACATTAAAGTTAACCTAACCTTTGAAGTTTTTTTACCTCATGAATATGATGGTTCTCATTCTGTTTTTAAGCTAAAAGATGTTTCTAATCAGAAAGCCGTGCACATTATTGGTTGTGGGCCGGCAGGTCTTTTTGCAGCACTTCAACTTATTGACTTAGGTTTAAAACCCATTTTATTTGAACGAGGAAAAGATGTTCGCTCTAGAAGGAGAGATTTAGCCAAATTAAATAAAGAACAAATCGTAAACCCGGATTCTAACTATTGTTTTGGAGAAGGTGGCGCAGGAACCTATTCCGACGGTAAATTATACACCCGATCTAAAAAGAGAGGTGATGTAGATGCCATTTTAAAAACCTTGGTTCAATTTGGGGCTGATGAGAATATCAATTACGAAGCCCATCCTCATATTGGCACCAATAAATTGCCAAAAATCATTGTAGCTGTTCGTGATGCAATTGTAAAAGCAGGAGGAGAAATTCGATTTGAGCAAAAGCTAACCGATTTAAAATCAGACAAAAACAAAATTCACAGCATTGAAATTAATGCGAATGAATGGATTGAGGTAGATGAACTCATTCTTGCAACAGGTCATTCTGCAAGAGACATTTTTGAATTACTTTATGCTAAGAAGATAAAAATAGAAGCAAAACCTTTTGCTTTGGGTGTTCGAGTGGAACATAGTCAATCACTCATTAACAAAATTCAATACCACAATAGCCCTCAAGAAGACTTGCTACCTCCTGCTTCTTATCGGATTGTAAAACAAGTTGAAAACAAGGGAGTTTACAGTTTTTGCATGTGTCCCGGTGGCATCATTGCACCTTGTGCGACTTCGCCCGGTGAAATTGTAACCAATGGCTGGTCACCTTCCAGACGAAATAATCCCTTTGCCAATTCAGGTATTGTAGTTTCGGTTGAAGAAGCTGATTGGACCAAATACAAAGAACATGGTCCTTTAGCAGCTTTAAGACTACAACAGGAAATCGAACAAAAAGCTTTTAAAGCGGTAAATTCAGGAACGGAAGGACAAAAAGCACCAGCACAACGATTAATCGACTTTGTAAAAGGTAGAGATTCTAAAGACTTACCCAAATGCTCTTATCATCCCGGTGTGGTTCCTTTCCGTTTAGATCAAGTTCTACCCTCATTTATAAGCAAACGATTGAGAAAAGCATTTGAACTGTTTGGAAAGTCCATGAAAGGCTATTTAACCAATGAAGCCCTAGTTGTTGGTGTTGAAAGCAGAACCTCATCACCTGTTCAAATTCCGAGAGATCGAGAAAATCTCAACCATACAGAAATTTTAAATTTATACCCTTGTGGAGAAGGTGCTGGCTATGCTGGAGGAATTGTTTCTGCTGCCATTGACGGTGTTAAAGTAGCTCAGGCTATTGCGTTAAAAATCGCCGATTAAATTCTGCCAAAACCACGGCTGTTGCCATAGAAACATTCAGTGATTCCACAGAACTTTTAATTGGAATTTTAACTTTATAATCAATACGATTTAAGATTTTATCTGAAATTCCATGAGATTCACTTCCCATAACCACCACAGCAGGTTTCGTAATTTTTGTTTGGTATAAATTTTCACCTTGTAAATGCGTCCCATACCATTGATGGCTTTTACTCAAATGAATAATCAATTCTTCTGTCTCAGTCAATATAGGCATTCTAAAAATAGACCCCATGCTTGATTGCACCACTTTTGAATTAAAAACATCTACCGTATTCGCTGAACAAATCACAGCTTCTACCCCAAAGGCTTCTGCACTTCGTAAAATGGTTCCCAAATTACCCGGATCATTTATTTGATCTAAATAAATTAAGAAATCAGCATTGGTGCTTTCTATTCGCTTTGGCATTTCAACAATACTAAGTAAGCCAGGCGGTGTATTTAATGAAGAAAGCTTTTTCATTTGTACTTCAGTAGTCAAGTAAACTTCTTTCAAGCCCTCTCTTACTCTAAAATCTTCACATGAAGTATAGGTAGAATGAAAGCTCACGGAAGCATTAATAGCTTCTTGATGTAATTTTTCCCCTTCAATTAAATACAAAGCATGTGAGGCTCTTTCCTTTTTCCTTTTCAAGGCAAGGATTAACTTCTCCTGCTTCTTACTTATCATTTCCATATTGTATAACTTCGCAGTTTTAATTGCTGTAAAGCACTATTTTCAAGCATTTGCTCAAAAGTAAGTTTTTATCCATTTTATTTTTGATTTCGGTTCTTTATGCCTGTGGTCCAACACGACATTTAGAAAAGAATCAACATTTGCTGACGCAAGTAAAGGTTAAAAGCAAAAAAAACAACAAGCTCAATGAAGAACTCTATTCGTTAAGCAAGCAAAAACCCAA
>CAJXFJ010000286.1 GCA_913052515.1 uncultured Flavobacteriales bacterium
ACCTCAAACATGTATAATGATGGAGTGACAAATAACGGAACTGCGAGTGGTAAAATCACATTTACGGTTCCTCAAAATGCACCCAATACACTTTATTATAACTGTGAATTTCATGGGGTGATGACAGGTGTAATCGCTATTATTGATTAAGAGTCTCTAAATAATAAATTGGTTGTTATTTAATTAAATGTCGAAATGAAGAAAATAGCTCTCTATCTAATTCTTGCTATTGTCATAGTTGGAGTAAGTCTAGGTTTGTATTTTTTTAATCAAAAAGTTCCAGGGTTAGATGATGTAGAACCAGATTATCGGTTAACTGCAAATGAGCTATTTGATTCATTCGAACAGAATGAGAAAGAATCTTTAACCAAGTTTGAAGGAAAAGTTATTGAGGTTAGTGGAGAAGTTTCGCAAGTGAATGAAAGTGACACTACTTTAACAGTTGTCCTAACGGCTGAAAATGCGATGATAGGAGGTGTGAATTGCTCTTTTCAAAACGTAGCTACCAAATTAACTAAAGGAGAGCTTGTCACTATTAAAGGCCGTTGTCAAGGCTATTTAATGAATGTAATTCTAACCAATTGCACCTTAACAAACGACCAATGAAAATTCAAAGTATAATCACATTGTTAGGTATTGCTATGCTTTTGGTTTTTTGCAAAAAAGACAATGAAGAAGCACTTTATGGTAATGAGGAATGTGAGCCTGAGAATGTTAGTTTCTCAAAATACATTCAACCCCTGTTAAATAATGCTTGTAATACTACCGGCTGCCATGTTCAAGGGGGTTCAGGTAGAGGCCTTTTTGAGAATTACGATCAAGTGAAGTCAAAAATTGATAAAGGTTCTTTTCAGCAAAGAGTTTTGGTCTTGAAAGATATGCCTCCAAGTCAAAGCTTATCTGATTGCCAATTGAAGACCATTCAAAAATGGATTGATGAAGGAGCCCAGGATAATTAATAAACTACAAAAATGAAAAACATCGTATTAGTTGGACTATTTGCCTTAATCATGCCTAATCTTTTTGGGCAAAAGTATTTTACGCAAAATGGTACAATTTCTTTCTACTCAGAAGCTAAATTGGAAGATATTGAGTCGACCAATAGCCAAGTTTCTAGTGTGATAGATTTGCAAAATGGAAAAGTCGCTTTTAGCTTATTAATGAAGGCATTTACGTTTGAAAAAGCCTTAATGCAAACACACTTTAATGAAAAGTATGTTGAAAGTGAGCTTTATCCTAAAGCGACCTTAATTGGTAAAATTGATAATCTCGCTAATAAAGAAATTACAAATGAACCACAAGAATTTACCATTGCAGGAAATTTAACAATACATGGTGAAACAAGAGAAGTAGTAACTAAAGGAACGCTCTATTTTAATGAAAAGGGCCAATTGATTGCTGATTCAAAATTTGAGATTTTGTTGAGTGATTATCAGATCAAAATACCATCGGCAGTAAAGGACAATTTATCAGAAACAATTCTTATTAAGATTCATATTGAGTATGAAAAAATGGATTAAAAGTGTTTTGATATTTAGTCAAATATTTGGCTTTAGCCTGACTACTTATGGTCAAGATGATTTACTTGACTTATTGGAAACAAAGCAAGAAGAAGAAACGACCTATACCATTGCTACCTTTAAAACAACCAAAATAGTAAGTGGAAATTCGGTTGAAATGCATCCTAAAAAGGATCTTCAATTTATGATTGCACATCGTTTTGGAAGACTGAATTCAGGATGGAGGAACTTGTATGGAGTAGATAATGGAACCATTCGCTTTGGTTTTGAATATGGCTTAACTGATAATCTGAATTTAGGCTTTGGAAGGTCTTCGTTCCAAAAGACGTTTGATGGAACAATTAAGTATCGCTTTCTACGTCAGAAGTTTGGAGCCGAAAATTTTCCTTTTACAGCTAGCTGGGTAACAAACATGTATGCATTGGGCAATGAATGGGAAGATACAGAAAGAGAGAATTATTTTTCTTCTCGTTTATCTTACAGCCACTCCGTATTAATTGCCCGAAAATTTGGCAAGTATTTCTCTTTGCAATTGAGTCCAACAGTTATGCATCGAAATTTGGTTTTGACAGAACAAGATGCGAATACCATTTATGCAATGGGTGTTGGAGCTTCCACCCGACTAACTGGTTCCGTTCGTTTTAATGTGGAATATTTTTATTTAGATCCCAATCAATACTTCAGTAAGATAGGTGGAGAA
Source organism: uncultured Flavobacteriales bacterium (assembly GCA_913052515.1). The sequence continues at coordinate 2,221 of CAJXFJ010000286.1, forward strand.
GCTGTTTCCAATTCATTTTCAGTAGGCTTTGATATAGAAACCGGAGGACATGTCTTTCAGTTAAGTTTGTCCAACAGCCGTGGAATGACAGAAAAATATTTAGTTGGCGAGTCAAGCGGGGATTGGTTTGATGGTGACATTCATTTTGGATTTAACATTAGTAGGATGTTTTCATTGTAAAATTGAATCTATTTTTGAATACTTATCGTATGAGTTAGTTGTTTGATTATGAACTATATGTTGAAAAAGATATTGGAAAATAGGAGTACCAGAATTTTGGTGCTCCTATTTTCAGTTTTAACGCTTTTGGTCATTCTAGCTATTGTAAACAGCTATTTTGTACAAATCAATCTACACAAGCAAAGTGTTCTTTCTCGTCTAGAAGCCATTTCCTTATCCGCTGCCTCTCAAATAGATGGCGATGAATTGTCAATCTTGATTCAGCAATATGAAGAAAAGGACCAACTTAAAAGCAATCAAGAAGTTGAAGCTTATGCTGAGATAAATAAGCTACTAAAACGAATTAAAGAGGAACACCAAATAAGAAGTGATATTTATACCTTAACCTATGATGAAGACTCAAAGAAGTTCTTTTTTGGAGTAAGCTCTTCCGATAAACCATATTACAGGCACACTTATTCAAATTTTCCAAAAGAATTGCTGGCACAGTATGAAACTGGGGGAAAGGTTGGAGTTTATGAAGATGAACATGGACATTGGTTGTCGGCTTTTACACCCATTTATAACTCTAATAATGAAGTAATAGCCGTTGTTCAGGTAGATAGTCAATTTGATGAATTTATAGACGAGGCAAGGAGTTCCATCTTTTTGAATTTGATAATTACAGTGATTGTCATGCTCATTTTTATCTTTTTTCTCTTGCGCTCTGTTCGTTCTATATTGAGAGAAGAAGATGCCTTAAAATCAGATTTGATTTATGCTAAAGATTGCTTGGAGCAGCAAAATCATGATATTATTGATAGCATAAATTATGCTCAGAAAATACAAAATGCCATTTTAAATAGGCCTGAAACTTTTACAAAGCTATTTCCGGATTCGTTTATATTTTTTAAGCCCAAGGACATAGTTAGTGGTGACTTCTATTGGTTTAAACAAGTAGGGGAATTTAAGTTGGTGGCTAGTGTTGATTGCACGGGACATGGTGTGCCCGGTGCATTTATGTCCATGATTGGGTCAACCTCTTTAGACGAAATTGTAATGAGCCAACAGTTGACTAGCCCTAACCTGATTCTAGATCAACTGCAAGAGAAAATAGTGAAAGCTTTAAATCAAAAGGAATCTGACTCCAATTCAAAA
>CAJXFJ010000287.1 GCA_913052515.1 uncultured Flavobacteriales bacterium
TTCTGGCTTTAGCTTTTCTTTTGTTTTTGAGCTCATCTGCCATTTCTCTTGGCAGAATATTTAGAAGCAATTTTTCTGCTTTTTCTTTCTCCTCTTCAAGCATTTTCTTTTGCTTCTCAACTTGCTCCTTTTGCTTGATAATTTCAATGGTTCGCTGCTTTACCTGGCTTTCAAGTAACGCTTTTTGATTTCTAATTTTATTTAATTTATCTCTATAGATAAAATAAAAAACCCCCATTGCGAAGAGCATCACCAATACATCTAGCCACCAAAAGTCTAACCAATTGGCTTGTGCATTAAGAAGTGATATGTTTAACAGAATTAATTGCATGAACTAGTTTTCGATTTCCAAATCTATAAATTTGAATTCAGTTCTTCTATTTAATCGGTGATCTTCATTGTTACAATTGTACTTCTCGCAATCAATTATTGGTCTTAGCTCTCCATAATAATTAGGAACAAATAAATCCTCAAAAATTCCTTTTTGCTTTAAATAGGTAATAACCGTTTTTGTTCGTTGTTGAGACAAATACAAATTATACTCTTTTGGTCCTCTTGTATCGGTATGGGAAATAATTTCAAGCTTTATGCCTTCTTTCCCTTTTAGTACCTCAACTAATTTGTCCAGTTTTTCAACTTCACTGCTTTCAAGATTACTTTTATCAAAGCGGTAATGTACCGTATATTTTGTCAAATCAATTCGCTCGTTATCATAGTACATGACTTGATGATCAGAAGCTTCTTCTAGCAAAATCTCATGATGATGCATATCTAGTTTGGCATATTTAAATTGCCCGAATCGGTTCTTTATTACTTTGTCAACTATGTTCGCTTCTTCGTCAAAGGTGAGTAATTGAAAATCCTCATCACGATGTTCAATTTTAAAGAAGTAATTCTGATCTGATTTTAATTTTTCAAAGGTGAACTTACCTTCCATGTCGGTATATGCGGTTCCTAGAAAGTTTCCTTCTTCATCGTAAATAAAAACCTTTAGGCTATCCCCAAAATCACCGGGTAGTTTTTGATAAACTTGACCATAAACTTGATGGGAATACTCATCTTCAATTAAATGAGTTTCAACCAAATCCAATTGCTCAAATTGAGCTACTTGATAGGTCAATTTCTTGTAGGCAAAATTCCCCTCTGCGTTTAATATAGCCTTATCAATAATAATGTTGTCCTTATCTAATAAAGCCAAATTAAAAGCCTCGTTTCCTTCAGCAATCTTAAATGTATAATTTTCATCTGCTGCCAATTTTTCAAATACAAATCGCCCTTTTCCATCTGTTATTACCGAATCCAGAATCTCACCATCTTCACTTAAGACATAAATCAACGTTCCATCTTCAAAGTCTCCTGGTAGTTTCTTGTAAATTTGGCCAGCTACTTTTACAATATTTGGCACAAAAGACTCTTCCATTTGCTGAATGCTTTTATATTCATCGAATGGTAAAGCATTGAATTTAAACCTGCCATCTTTCAATTGATTGATTAAATAAAGTGGGTCTCCTTCTGTATTTAACACATACGCTAAGGTGTGATACTTTATGGTATCCTCTACATCAGGCAAATTGATAAAGTAAGTATTATCAAACTCAAGCATGTTGTATTGAAATTCTCCATTTTCATTGGAGATAACAGTGGCTACTAAGTTATTATCTAGGTCAAAAATTTGAACTCTGGAGTACTTCAGCGGAATCCCTTGATGCTCTAGTCGAGCAATTAGAGTGGTAAAACCATTGTTTGTTGCTTTTTTCAATTGCTGACTTGCATCAATCTGGTTTTCTATTTCAAACTGACCACTTGCCGTGCGTTCAGCCAAATTGTAAATGCGTCCTTCTTTGGTTACTAATGCAATATTTAGCTCTGGGTCTTCTTCTGCAATTTGAATCAAATAATTCTCCTCTGAATCTAGCTTTTCAAAAGAAAAGTTTCCAAATTCATCCGTTAAAACAGAATCAATGACAATACCATCATCATTAAGTAAGTAAACCATTACTCTATTGTTTACGTCACCAGGTAGCTTTTTAAAAATTTTACCCAGAAACACAAACTCCTCTAATGTTCCAGGATCAACTTCAGACTCCATATTGAGCTTTATCTCATCAACTGGCAAGGCTTTGAAACTAAATAAGCCTTCTCTTCCCGCATGAAGCAGACGAACCTTATTATTCAATTCATCCAATTGAAATAATCTTCCTCCTTCAAAATCACTTCCATCTTCTGTTTGTAGCTGTATTAAATAGTTTGACTGGTGTGGTAAATCTTTAAATTGAATTCTTCCATTTTCATCAGTATAAGCGACTTGCACAATGGAATCAAGTTCGTTTATTAAGGAAACCTTAATCCCTTCTACTGGAAGTCCTTTATACTCTAATACGGCTTTTAACTCCACTTCTATTTGTGGAGGGGTTTTAACAAATGAGTAGATGTCGTCTTTTCCTATACCTCCTTCACGATTTGAGGCATAAAAACCAGTTGAATCCGTTACAAAATAAATGCTAAAATCATCTCGATTAGAATTAATAGGACGCTTCATATTCTCAGGCGCTTTCCAGCTGTCTCCTTGTTTTTGAGATAAGAATATATCCAATCCTCCTAGCCCAACAAAACCATTGGATGAAAAATAGAGTCGATCTCCTTTTACATATGGAAAAACCTCATTCTGTTGGGTATTAATTACCGGGCCCAAGTTTTTTGGCTTTGACCATTGATTATCAACCCACTGACATTTGTATAAATCCATACCTCCGAAGCCACCGGGCATGTCAGAGCTAAAGTAAATGGTTTTACCCGAATCGGCATAAACCGCATGACCAACTGAGTACTCATCACTGTTGTAGGGGAAAGGTTTAAATTCTTTCCATTTTCCATTTACATACTGCCCTTCGTAAAGCTTCATCCGATTGACAAAATCCTTTCCTCTCATTTCATTCGAGATTCGACTAATAATCACTCGATCTTCTTGTGGGGTAATACTCAATGGTCCATCATGAAATTGCGTGTTAATCAAGCCTTTCTCCATTCGAAAATTATCACTTTCAGGATTATTTAAATAAGCCGTATCCGCTTCATAAATCGCTAAAAAAGGATCTCCTGACCAAGCCGACTTTTCTGTGGAGTAAAAGTTCTCACCACGATCTGAAACGATGTAAATTTTATTTTTAAACAAGCAAAATCCAAATTCTGAATTTTCAGAGTTTAGTTTACTTTCTACCTGTGTGTTATATTCTAATGGTTCTTCTTCCCAGACTTTAATTTCATCAATGGATTGAATCATTAAGTTTCCGAGAAAACTATTTTCAGCCAATTCTGAAAATTTTAAGAATTGCTCTTTAGCAGCTGCTAGCTTTCCGTTTGCTTTTAATACTTGTCCATAATAAAGGTAATCTTCAGCTTGCACCGAATCTGAATTAACTACTAGCAAATAATGCAGTTCTGCGAAATCTAGCTTACGTGCTTTTCGGTATGAATTAGCTAAGTACTTCTCAGCAGAATATAGCTCTTTATTCTTTTTTAGGGCCTTCTTAAACC
>CAJXFJ010000288.1 GCA_913052515.1 uncultured Flavobacteriales bacterium
GGTTTAATTCCTAACAACAAACAATAGTCAATTAATTGATTGTAAAAGTCAACTCCTTTCTGATTGACTTTTCCGATACCTTCAGGAAAAATGCGAGACCAAGCAATGGAAAAACGGAAATTCTCTATTTCCATCCATTTAACCATGTCTAAATCTTCCTGATAATTCGTTAAAAACTTTGTTGCTTTCCGAGCATGTTCATTGTGTTTAATGGCTCCCTTTTTCTTCGAAAAATCATCCCAAATACTAGGTCCTTTCCCATCTTTATTATGAGTACCTTCTGTTTGGAATGCTGAAGTAGAAACTCCCCATTTAAATTCATCACCTAAATCCAATCTAGAGAACTGAGACATTAATCAGCAATATCAAATTGAGTATTGGTTAAATAATTCAAGTAATTATCGCTCGCATGAAACTCATTATTTATAATCGTTTCAATTATCAATTCAGTTTGATCTGGGTAGTTAACTTTTATGGCTTTCCCATGAAGTACCCAGTCTTCAATTTTTGGAATATGTTTTTTTCGAAGGTGTTTTACAATTTTTACTCCCATTTTTTTTAGCGCTAAAGCATTGCACATTTGTTCATATTGTTGCCTTTGTGGAATAACCAATAGTTTTTTACCCAAGAATAGCGCTTCACTTGTAGTACCAAAACCTGCTGCACAAAGCACTCCGCTTGAGCTTGCAATACTTTCTAAAAACTGATTATTTTGAATGGGTCGAATGTGCACATTTTCTAAAGAATACGCTTTTTTACTATGCTTAGAAAAGACTTGCCATTCAACATTTTTAATAAGTGATAGCTTTTTAATGATTCGCTTATCATCATAAGAAGGCAAATACACTGTGTAATGTCCCAAATCACTCACTTTGAGGTTTCTCACATCACTTCGAATCAATGGGGTAAATATATGAGGAGCATAAGGTTGATAGTGAAACCCATACTCTGATGTTGTGGGTGCGTAGTGGTTTATAATAAACTTTCCAATTAGGTCTTCATTAATTGATTTTGCCTCAGGTTCTTCCTTTATAGCACATTGATTACTTAATCCAATACATGGTTTTCCTTTAAAGTAAGCTGCCCATGCAGAAAGCGGTTCAAAGTCATTTAAAATCAAATCGTAGTTTTCTACAGGCACCTTTTTAGCTTCAGCAACAAAGCGATTGATGTGATTTTTCATGTAGGTATTGATTAAATCGATTCCTCCACGTTTACCAAACACAAAGCTCATTCCTTTAAAAGCAAAGTCTACCTTAAAGGGTAAATCTAAATCGGCTTGAATTCCACTTACTAAAATATCTACTTCACCATATTTTTGAAGATGTGGAATTACTTCTGTCGCTCGACAAATGTGACCATTTCCTGTTCCTTGTATGGCATATAAAATTTTCATTGAGCGACTTTGCTTAATAATTTAAACTCCTCTACCATTTGATTAAATAACTCCTTATTGCTATCAGATTCATTTTTAAAAGCCAATTCTAATGAGTAATGACTAGGGTCGTATTTATAGATACTCCACTTTCCTTTATTAAACTCTAAGCTTGTTAGATTCTCAACCCAATCACCAGAATTTAAATATAAAATGCTGCCCTGATTATTTGAAAATGACTTCATTTCAGGTTGGTGTATGTGCCCACAAACCACATAATCATAATCATTTTCAATGCCAATATCAGCTGCTACTTGCTCAAAATTGTTTATGAATTTCACAGCAGACTTAACGCTATTTTTAATTTTCTTAGATAGTGATATTTTACCTCTTCCCATTCGTTTGGAAATCTGATTTACCAATCGATTCAGTATAATCAACAAATCATAACCAACAGACCCAAGCTTAGCTAGCCATTTTGAATGTTGCATGGTAACATCAAATACATCCCCATGAAAGAACCAAGCTTTTTTACCATCTAACTTTAAAACTACCTTATTTACAATCCGCAATGAACCCATTTTAAATCCTACAAACTTTCGTAGCATTTCATCGTGGTTTCCTGTTACATAATACACCTTTACCCCTTTGGCCATCCAAGAAGTAATTTGCTTAATTACCTGCATGTGGCTTTTTGGGAAGTAGCTCTTTTTAAACTGCCATATATCTACAATGTCTCCATTTAAGATTACAGTTTCTGGTTTTATGCTTCGCATGTATTGCAATAACTCTTTCGCATTACTTCCTCTTGTCCCTAAATGAACATCAGAAATAACTACTAGCTCTACCTTTCTTTTACGAGTATTTCCCATTTTTAATGCAGGCTAGTATAAAATGACTTTAGCTTGAGTAGAAAAAGTTGGAGCACTAAATTCTCTAGTATTTTTTTCATCAATTATCTTTTTATCAAATTAATAATCAAGCTATTAATTATACTTTTCGATACTGTAAAATAATCATCAAGAATTTTAAGATAATTGTAACATATGTTACCCTTGCGTTAACTCAACTGCCTTAAATTTGTATCTTATAATTAAAGGCTATGGCTTGGTTAGAAAAAGGGAAAAAATTATACAGCATATTCAACTTTAAGTGCCCACATTGTCATGAGGGAGATTTCTTTAAATCGAAAAACCCCTATGACTTTAAAAACATGTCGGCAAACCATGATCGCTGTCCTAATTGTGATAGACGATTATCATTAGAGCCTGGTTTTTACTATGGTGCCATGTATGTTTCCTATGCACTTGGAGTAGCACATGTGGTCACTTTTTGGGTAGCGAGCCTTGTTCTTGGAGTTGAAATGGAGTTTTGGAATTTTATCATTTTAGTAGGCGTCTTTTTACTATTGCTTACACCACTATACTATGCCCTATCAAAAATAATTTGGGCAAATATGTTTTTTAATTTTAAAGGAATAGAAAATGAAAAATCTTAATGTACAAGAGTTTAAAAACGAAATCAGTGACAACCCTAAGGCAGTAATTATTGATGTTAGAACTCCCGAAGAAAAAATGGAAGGCGATATTGAAAACTCAATTAACTTAAACATCATGGATCAAGCTTTCCCTGCAAAAGTGATGGATTTGGCTAAAGACCAAGATTACTACGTTTATTGTCGTTCTGGTGCTAGAAGTGCTTCTGCTTGCCAGTTTATGGAAAAGCTTGGATTAAATGCCTTCAATTTAGAAGGTGGTATTCAGGCATGGAACGCATCTAACTAAAATCATCTTACTATGAGAATATTGCTTTTTTCGATCACCTTATTTTTATTTGCTTGCACAGGGGTTTCACAAAATGCTGAAATCACAAAAGAATTGAAAGGCCCAAAAGCGTTTCAAGAGCAAATGGATGCTACTGAAGATTTTTATTTAATCGACGTTAGAACTCCTCAAGAATATCAGCAAGGCCATATTGATGGTGCATTGAATTACAATATCATGGGAGATGAATTTGAAAATCAAATTGCGGCATTAGACCCAAATAAGGTGGTTTTTGTATACTGTGCTGTTGGTGGCAGAAGTGCTCGTGCTGCAAACTATCTAGAAGAAAAGGGGTTCAAATTTATAATTGACTTAAAAGGTGGAATGAAAGCC
>CAJXFJ010000289.1 GCA_913052515.1 uncultured Flavobacteriales bacterium
GTGTGTTTAGCTTGAATGCACACTTTTATAGAGGTAGCTGTGAAGCTGCAGCAGGTTTTGATCAAGAAGCTGCTAGCGATTTTGAATTTGTACTAGACAAGCCTGCAAATAAATTTACAGAGAAAGCTTTGGTTGAATTAGCACGAATTTACCGATCTATGGATTACCTAGATAGTGCAGCCGTATTATATAAAGAGTTACTTTCTACAGCGGTAAGAACAACCAATCAGAATCAAGCTCGAATTGCTCTTATGGAAATATATTTTGAAAAAGAAGATTACAAATCAGCTTCAGAATATGCCAAAACGATGCTTGATGGGAGCTTGCTTCCAACCGATTTGTGGCAGAAGGCTCAACTTACTCTGGCTAAAACATATTTTGAGCAGGAGAATTATCAGCAATCAGAATTTTATCTGGACACTTTATCAAGTGCAAAGACCAAATTTGGAGCAGAAGCCAAGTATATGCTAGCACAAATGCATTATTTAAAAGGGAATTATGCGGAAAGTGATTCAATGATTTACTTGCTTGTTGATCAAGTTCCATCTTTTCCATATTGGATTGCAAAGGGATTTATTTTGTTGGCGGACAACTTTATTGCTAAAGGAGATGCATACAATGCTAGAGTTACTTTTCAAAGTGTGATTGATAACGCAGAAGACGAGGAGCTTTTGAGTATTGCAAAAGAGAAGTTGAGAATACTTAATGATTCAGAGAAGAAACAAATAGAAGAAGAAGAGATAATTGAAATAGAGCTAAACAATAATGAAGAAGAGAATTCTAAGTTGTTTGAAAGTGATACAACATCTGTTAAAACAGTAAAGGAGGCAAATGATGAAGAATAGTGCTAAATATTGCTTCTTGCTATTATCTATTATTTGCGGATTTGGACTGAAAGCTCAGACTAATTTGAAGAGTGATACATTTAAAGTTGTTAAGGAATACAAGCCCCTTTTAATTGATGTAGATAAAATTTCGTTTAACCCAGAGATAAACGACACTTTTAAAATTAATACAGACTTAGAGTATCGGTTTATTCACAAGCCTCAACATGTTTCTTTTACTCCTGAAAAAATTAGTGCTGCAAGAATTAAAGGAGAGCCATTAGTTAAGTTGTATAATGGATATGCAAAGGTGGGAGTAGGTAATAGCCTAATACCATTTGCTGATGTATATTATTCAAACCAACGCTCTAAAGAATATGCAATAGGTGCCCAAGCGAAGTACCTTAATCAATCTGAATTGAATGAGTATGAGAAAAGTGGTTTTAGCAAAGCTCATGTTGAGGTGTTTGGAAAGCGATTTTGGAAAGCAAATACTTTAGAAGGAAAGCTGTACTATGACCATCATGATTTCAATTATTACGGCTTGTATGAAACACCTCAGATTTCATTCTCAGAATTGAATGAAGAGAATTTGAATCAAACTTATAGCTCGATTGGTGGAGCATTCCGATTGGTAACCACAAAGCAAGATTCATTCAACATTCGACATGATGTTAGCGCTCAATTTAATCACTTAACAAACGCTTCTTCTGCTTCTGAATTACAAATTTTGGCTAATGGAAATTTGAGCCAGATTGTTGATACAGATTTGTATGAACTTGATTTGATAGCTGATTATAGCAAGTATGAACTTGGTCAAGAAAGTGGAATTTTTGCTGCAAAACCGCAAATCAGTACTTCTGGTCAGCGATTTAAGATTAAAGCAGGACTTGGTATTTATGCCAATGTTACTGATGAAACCAATTTTCACTTTTATCCGTTGGCCGAAGTAAAATATGATGTTATTGATGATATATTGATTCCTTATGCAGGGATAAAGGGGGAAGTAAAGAGAAACAACTATCGTTCGATTACTCAAGAAAACCCATTTGTTAATGAGCAATTAAATCTGCTAAGTACAAATGAAAAGTATAACATCTATGCCGGTTTAAGAGGAACCTTAAGCAAGCAAATATCATTCAATACATCTGTAGCTCGAGTTAATTCGGAAAATGCACATTTTTACATTAAACCCTCTTTCGGTAATCAAATTCTAGCCAAAGAGTTTAATTTGATTTATGATGATTTACAAGAATGGCAAATAAAAGGAGAGTTGATATATCGAATGAATGAAAAGATTCGACTTTTTGCTTTGGGAGAATATTTTGCCTTCGAAACCGATCAAATTGCTGAAGCATGGCATAGACCAGAAGTAAAGGTTAGTACAAGTGCTTTATATAACTTGAAAGACAAGATTATTGCAAAGGTAGATTTGTTTTATTGGGGTAAACAATTTGCACAGGGTGTAAATGAGGTAACTGTTAATCAAGCCGGAGATATTATTGATAGAAGCTATTTTGTAGAAGAGTTAGCACCAATTTTTGATGCTAATCTTAGCTTTGAGTACCGATATACAAAAAAACTATCGGCTTTCTTGCAGTTTAACAATTTGCTCGGAATCAATTATCAGAAATACCAAGACTACCCGCTCCAAGGTTTCAATTTTTGGGGAGGTTTAACTTATTCATTTTAGCCTGATTAAAAGGGCGATTTTTATCTCATTTTGTTAATTAAATGTTGATAAAACCCTTGTATTTTCAGTCTTTTGGAGAAAGCTAGGCATACCTATTAATTATCTTTGTTTTAGATCATAATTTAAGAGAGAATTAACATGAGCGATCAAGCAGAAAATGTAGAACAGAAAAAAGATTATTCAGCATCCAATATTCAAGTACTAGAAGGATTAGAAGCGGTTCGGAAAAGACCTGCAATGTATATTGGAGATGTTGGAATTAGAGGGCTTCATCACCTTGTTTATGAGGTAGTTGATAACTCTATTGATGAAGCATTAGCAGGTTATTGCGATAACATTGAAGTCTATATTAATGAAGATAACTCCATTACAGTAAATGATAATGGTAGAGGTATTCCAGTTGATTTTCATGAGAAAGAAGGAAAGTCGGCATTAGAAGTAGTAATGACTGTTCTTCATGCCGGTGGTAAATTTGATAAAGACACATACAAAGTATCTGGAGGTCTACATGGTGTAGGAGTAAGTTGTGTGAATGCACTTTCTACTACATTAAAAGCTGAAGTACACCGTAAAGGTCAAATTTATGAGCAGGAATATAATATTGGTGTTCCGGTAACAGGAGTAGAAGAGAAGGGAAAAACGGAAAAGACAGGAACGAAAGTGACTTTTTGGCCCGATGCAAGCATTTTCGAATCTACAGTTTACAATTACGAAACCCTTGCAACCAGGCTTAGAGAGCTTGCATTTCTGAATAAGGGAATTCGTTTAAGTATTACAGATAAGAGACACACAGATGATAATGGAGATTTTATTTCGGAGGAGTTTTTCTCTGAAAATGGATTAAGCGAATTTGTTTCTTTCTTAGATGAAACCAGAGAGAGTTTAATTCCAGATGTAATTTACATGGATGGAGAGAAAAATGATATTCCTGTAGAAGTTGCGATGACATACAATACTTCTTATACGGAAAATCTGCATTCTTATGTAAATAACA
>CAJXFJ010000290.1 GCA_913052515.1 uncultured Flavobacteriales bacterium
GTCAAACAACAATGATGGCAAGAATTTATTCTCCTCTTATTGGTTCAGTCATTAGACTAAGAGCAGAAAATTCTAGTAACCCATCAGAATTTGTTGAAACAGAAATATCAACTGCAACAGCTAATTCATGGGAAACACTTCCTTTTGATTTTTCTAGTCCAGTAGCTACGTCACCAGCCTTAGATTTCAACATTGACTATGATGTCTTGTATATCTATTATAATTACGGAGTATTAGGTCAAGGGAATACTTACTACTTAGATAGTTTATATTTAGATGGTGCCGCTCCTGACAATTATCGTGACTTACCTCAGCCATACCAAGTCACACTTCACTTTTACAGAGATAACATACCAAATGGTGTAGCTTTAACTGGAACAAAAACTGTTACAATTAGCTCTAAATCTCTTAACATATCACAGAATTTAGTTTTAGATAGAAGGTTTAACGAAGGACCTGTAGTTCAATATTGTTTAAACAATAGCCGAGTATTAACCGAAGGGGCTTTATACCAAAACACAAGTCCAGTTGTTTTACCTCCGGCCCGAGATTGGGTTATTTCCTTTTCAGGCGAAGCTCGTTCTTCAGAATATAACAATGTGCGCCCTGCTCAACTTTTCTACATTGAAACTCTTTTAAACAACTTCTATGTTGGTGCTATTACAGGCTTTCAAAATGGAAGTCCAAATAGAGTATTCAACCCAAGAAAATACAATTCAGCTGAATTGGTAAATACTGATCCTGTTGCTTCTTTTTTAGTTGGCAAAAGATATACATATCAGGTACCATTGTTTGATCAGAAAAATAATGACATTTTAAGCTATGAATTTGCGAACGCTAGAGCGGAAAATGCTACCACTGCATTAACATACCTGCAGCCAGCTTATCCTTTTGATCAACCATTACCCATTGAAGGCCAGCAACTTATTTTAGACCGTAGTTCTGGAACAATGGCATTCACTCCAAGTACGCGTTTTACTAGTCTTGTGACTTTTAAGATAAACGAACAAAGAAGAGTTTATTATAATGATGCAGCAACAAATACAATTCTTGCAAAAGATACTTTTGTTAATACCACTTTTTACGAATCTCGCTTTATCTTTGATGACGACGGCAACTCTAGACTTCCTGACTTTGAAGGAGTTGAAGCCGTTTTTGACCCTTCTTTAGGTGAAGACAGATATGTTTCTACCTACAATTCAGTTGAAGATGCATTTGAGTTTGATTGTGGTACAGATACCTTAACTTTTAATTTATCAGAGCCTTTGCTATGTTCTTATATAGATAAAACTGATTTTAGAATCGGACTTGGATATGATAGAATGGACACATTAGCTGCGTTTATAAACGAAGCATACTACGCTTACATTACACCTACTGAACCAGTTAGTCCAATAAAAAATAGAATGCGGTCATGCAGCTCTGTAGGAGAGTTTAACCAAGTTACACTAATTTTACATAAACCACTTGGCCCAGGAGAATACAACATCTTTTTTAGATATGGTAGCAATGACAGCACAACCATCAAAAACAAATGTGACTATGAATTACCCATTAATCAACCCTATGTAAAGGTTTATATTAATGATGATTTTACTTATGACCATCCAATTGAGGATCATACCTACTGTTTTCCAGCAGTGACCGATAAAACTCCAAACTATCCTGTAGATTCAGCTTTTCAAACAAATGCACAGTTTGACCCTAGGGTTTTTTATACTTGGAAAATGGACCCTCTAGACCCTCTAACTCCAATTGATACAATTTACAATACGGAAATTAGTAAGCATCCAAATGATGGTAAAAGATGGGCTTTTCATGACATTAGTATTCCTCGTTCAACTAATCCTAATGCTAGAGTTAATACAGTAACCTGGCAGGTTGGAGTTGGACTAGACTATAGTGTATACCACCCAAATACAGGTGCGTTAATCAGAGAATCAATTTGTTATGATACTGACATTTTTAGAGTCACTCGCTATGAAAATCCTCCAGTTGAAATCCCAGATTATGATTTATGCCCTGAAGATGACTTTCCTATAATAGATTTAGAAAAACATGTAGTAAATGATGGAGCAATAGCAAGTCAAATTACTTTTTCTAGACTACTAAATACCTTTTCAGATATTCCTACAGCCAAAGATTGGGCTAACCCCAAAGACTGGCTTGTTATTAGCTCAGGTAGATCATCTTTAGCTTTGCCAGGACAAGAAGTTAATAAATTTAATGTTTTTGCCACTACAGTGCCTTTTAACATTGCGGGCCATACTTGTTATGAAAGAGATACTTTCAGAGTAGTTAAAAATCAAGTCATAGCTGATTTATACACAGAAAGCAACTCTGAATTAAGCAGTTACTCTGTTACAGACACAACAATTTGTCCAAATGCCCCTTTTAATAGTGTTCAAATTGCAGAAAATATGTTTCCTGATTCAATGGAGTATAAATGGTTTCAAGATGGAAATTTAATAAGCGGAGCTAATGATAGCGTATACTCCATATCAGATGAAGGCACATTCCTTATTGAAGTAACAAAAAGGTCTGCTTTTGGAAGTACCTGTGATGCAAAAGATTCTATTCGAGTATATCTTGCGGATAAATTAGATAGCATGAATGCCGCTTGTAGAGATATTTCATTTAAAGATGGAAGTGTCATCCAAAACTTCAATTGGGATGTAGCACCAGGAGCTGATGGTTATGAAGTTAGAGGAATTACACCAGGTGGTGATTCGCTTCCTTGGGAAGAAGCGAATGGCCTTTATGGAATTCAGCATAAGATTATTGGACAACAAATGAAATTACAAGTTAGAGCTTATAATAATGAAGTTCCTGATGGTGCAAGCTGTAAGTATGGTCCGATAATAACAGCAGAAGCTTGTGACGCAATTGTTAGACCAATCAATGTATTTACTCCAAATGGAGATGGTATTAATGATTACTTAGCATTTACTTTATTAGAATTGTATCCAGGTAGTTTATTGCAAGTATTCAACCGATGGGGAGAAAAAGTATTTGAAGACAATAACTATTACAATGATTGGGATGGTGAAGATTTGAAAGCCGGAACCTACTTCTACATATTGAAGATTAATGATGTCTTATATCCCGAACCATTTAAAGGAACCTTCACAATAATACGTTAATTAATATTTAATTTGATGTAAAGGCCTTCATAATGAAGGCCTTTGTATTTTTGCAGACTACTAACAAAATTAAATCGAAGTGCAAGTAATCAAACAACTTGAAAATTCGAAGAATACTTTGTTTTCTTTTGAAATTTTACCACCATTAAAAGGTAAGAGTATTGACTCTATTTATGAAGGCATTGATCCATTAATGGAATTCAAACCCGCATTTATCAATGTAACCTATCATAGAGAAGAGTTTATTTATAGGAAGCGAGAGAAAGGATTTCTTGAAAAAATATTTATTAAAAAAAGACCTGGTACGGTTGGTATTTGTGCCGCTATTAAGCACAAGTATAA
>CAJXFJ010000291.1 GCA_913052515.1 uncultured Flavobacteriales bacterium
TTCATGACAATCGCATCCATGGCAATTCCTTTCCAAACAGAAAGGTCACCGGTTTCCTTCCAGTACATGTAAGCCAATGATGACTTTGTTCCTGCTCCATCAGCATGCATTACGACGCAGTGTTGATTACTGCCACTTAAATAATCAGGAACGATTTTACAAAATGCTTTTGGAAACAATCCTTTATCTACATGCTTAATCGCTTCATGCACGTCCTCTTTGGATGCAGATACACCTCTTTGCTGATACTTTTCTTGATTACTCATTTTACTCAATAAAAAAACATCCACAGCCTTTCGCTATGGATGTTCTTAATTTACAATTTATGTCGCTATTGTTCTTCTTCCGTACCTTCTTCTGTTCCTTCACCATCTTCCAATTCTGGTACATCTGGAATTTCAGGCTTCGGCACAAAATCATTACTTAATACAATAAAGTCTGTTCTTCTGTTAAGCTGATGTGCTGCTTCTCTTTCTTCTTCTGTAGGCAGTTTAGCAATTTCTGCATCAGAAATTAAGAGGTTTGTTTCACCATATCCTTTTGGCTCCATACGAGCAGGATCAATCCCTCTAGAAGTTAAGTATTTCACAACAGATTCAGCTCTACCTTGAGACAGTTTCATGTTATATGGTCCACTACCTCTGGAATCGGTATTTGCTCTTAATTGAATTACAAGTGTAGGGTTCTCAATTAAAATTTTATACAAGTAATCTAAAGAGTCTTTCGCTTGATCAGTAAGAGTGGTCTTATTAAAGTCATAAAGAATTTCAGGAAGCTTAATCCCTTCTTCTTTAATAGGAATCAATTCATATAAGTGGGCAAAAATCTTTGACTCTTCAATTCCTACTGTAGTTTCTTTACCCTTCGCATTTAAGAAGTTTGGCTTAGAAACGGTGATAGAATACGAAGTATTTTTATTAATGTAAGATTCTCCATTTCCCTTATCTGCAAATTCAAATGTTCCATCGGCTCTTGTTTCCTTTTCAGCGGTTGTACCATCTGTACCAATCAACTTTACAGTAGCTGCAGAAAGTGGCTCACCTGTTTCATCATCTTTAACTAAACCTTTAAGCACAAATAATACTGGTGGCTTTTTAAACTCCCAAATATCGTCTTTACCTCTTCCACCTTCTCTACTAGAAGTAAAATAACCTCTGTCAGCAGCACCATCGAAAATAATTGCAAAATCATTGGCAGGTGAGTTGATAGGCGCTTTCAAATTAGAAACTTCAGACCATTTTCCGTCACCCTTTTTCTTCGCATGAAAAATATCTAATCCACCCATTCCGATGTGTCCGTCAGAAGCAAAATACAAGTCACCATTTTCTCTAATAAAAGGAAACATTTCGTCGCCGGGTGTATTAATCTGTGGACCTAAATTTATGGGCTCAGACCATTTCCCTCTCGACTCTTCTTTAATGTACCATAAATCCTTTCCACCTTGTCCGCCAGCTAAATCTGAAGCAAAAACCAAAATTTTATCATCAGGCGATAAGGCAGGATGTCCAATTACAACACTATCATTGGAAATTGGAATTACTTCTGGCGCACCATAAGAAGTTCCTTGCTTTTTTGCTGTATAAATTTCACAGCCCATAAAGCCATTCTTTTCAACTTTACATCTAGTAAAATACATGGTATTTCTTCTAGAGTTAAAAGTGGCCGCACCTTCGCTCGCCTCAGAGTTCACTCCTTCTTTATCTTGAGAAGCTAATGTTGGCTCGCTCCATTTTCCTTTTTTATCTCTTTGAGTGGTATATAAATCTGAAAAATTATCACCTGTTACTTCAGATTGATCTGCTCCCATAGAACCTTCTCGTGTAGAAGTAAAAACCAATTCAGTATTTTTTTTATCTGAAAAAGCAGGTGCGTAATCGTAAAACTCCGAGTTAATAAGTACCACGGGTTCTACCACATAGTTTTCAGGATTATCTGCCCATTTTTGAGCATTTTCCGCTGCTTCAATTCCTTGCTTCCCCCTTGGGTCTTCAGGCTTTTCAGCAGCATACTTTTGAAAATCAACTAGTGCTTCGTCGTATTTCCCATTTTGCATTTTAACTTCTGCTAAACGCAAACGTGCAATTGGATCTGCATATTGAGCAATAATTGACTTATCATACCAAACTTCAGCTTGTTCTGCTTGATCACTTAATCGGTATGCTTCCGCAATCTTGAAAATTATTTCTGCTTTTACATCTCTTCCTTTTTCCTTTACGTAGGCTTTTTTATACATTTCAATAGCCTCAAAGTACTTTTCTTCGTTGTATAACGCATGATCAGCATCGTCTAAGTAACTCTTTTGAGCTACTAGTTGCACAGAAGTAATCAAGAAAAGAAATAGAAATCCTACAACTCGGTGTAATCTCATTGATATTGGTTTTTTTTGAAGGTAGCCGCTAAAATAAACAAATTTTTGTTTCTCTTTTTAGAAACTTAAAGATAGAAAGACACAAAAAAAAGCCTCAATTAATGAGGCTTTTTTGCTTAATGATTGAATAACAATTCTCTATATTTTGGGAGTGGCCAAAGTTCATCATCTACAGTAAGTTCTAGCTTATCTACACTATACCTTATGGTATCAAACATTGGTTTAATCACATTGCAATACTGCTCAGCCTTATCTTTTGCTTCTTCAAGTTTATTTATTCGCTTGCGCTCTTCAATCATTTTTTCCACAGTTTCCTTTACAATTTTCACATGATTGGATATTTCTTCAATCATTTCTAATTGTACTGAGGCTGCTTGTTTGAAATTTGATGCAGGTAAAATATCCTTTAAGCCTTGAACGTTTTTAATCAATTCATTTTGATACTTCAAAGCGGTTGGTAAAATGTGGTTTTTAGCTAAATCTCCAACTACTCTTGCTTCAATACGAATGAGGTTTGCGTATAATTCATAAGCAATCTCTTGTCTTGCTTGAGTCTCACGCCTAGACATAACTCCCTCATCTTCAAAAAGCTTCAATGCACTTTCTGATGCCATTTCAGCAATTGCTTCAGGAGCTGTTTTTAAATTAGACAACCCTCTTTTCTCTGCTTCCTTCACCCATTCATCACCATAACCGTTACCTTCAAAACGAATTGCCTTTGATGCAATGGTATATTTTTTAAGAATTCTAAAAATTGCTTCATCCTTCTTCACTCCTTTTGCAATTTGAGCATCAACATCTTTCTTAAATTGCTTCAATTGCTTGGCAACTATTGCATTTAATACAGTCATTGAAGAAGAACAATTAGAAGCGGACCCAACCGCTCTATATTCAAATTTATTTCCTGTAAAGGCAAAAGGAGAAGTTCTGTTTCTATCTGTATTATCCAATAAAATCTCCGGAATCTTACCAATGTTCAACTTTAACTCTGTCTTCTCATCTGCAGTTAAGGCCTTATCGTCCTTCACTTTTTTCACCAATTGATCCAACATGGCTGTCAATTCTGTTCCGATAAAAACAGAAACAATTGCTGGTGGTGCCTCATTTGCGCCTAAAC
>CAJXFJ010000292.1 GCA_913052515.1 uncultured Flavobacteriales bacterium
TTCTGGTATCAATTTTGTAATTTAGCTTCCCTTTGATTTAATATCTCAACTATGTTTTTAAGAATTTTAATCTCTTCACTTTTCATTGTCAATGCTTTATCAAGTGAAGCTCAGAAAAATCATATTCCTAGCGTAGAAGTGCAAAATTTAGATGGCACTACTTTCAATACAGGTGAGATTGAAAACGATGGCAAACCCATAATCATAAACTTTTGGGCAACATGGTGCAGCCCTTGTAAAAGAGAATTGAACAACATTGCAGAAATGTACGAGGATTGGGTTGACGAAACTGGAGTAAAGCTTGTAGCGATTTCGATTGATGATGCTCGTAATATGGGAAAAGTTGCTCCTTACGTAAATGGAAAAGCCTGGGAATATGAAGTATACATTGACCCAAATGGAGATTTTAAAAGAGCTTTAGGTGTAAACAATGTCCCTCATACATTTCTTGTTAATGGAAATGGTGAAATTGTTTGGCAACACAATTCTTACTCGGAAGGCGATGAATATGAATTGTTCGAATTAGTACAAAAGTTAATTGCTGGAGAAGACATCTAATTACTACCTCCATTTTAAATCTAATCAATGACGAAAAAAATACGCTTAGCGGGATGCTTAATTGCTTTCTCGCTTTTTTCATTTAATTCCTTTGCTCAGAATTTTGAAGAAATCATGAATCGTGGTGAAATTCGAGGCAACTTTCAAATTGACATGCAGTACTACCAAGAAGATAGTACCATTGGAGCTGAAGATGTACCTGAAAAAATTAGATCAAACAGTTTTTTAAACCTTATCTATACCAATGGGAATTTTTCGACAGGTGTCCGTTATGAAAGCTATTTAACACCACTATTAGGGTTTCCCGAAGGCTATGAAGGCAACGGCATCGCCTATAGATATGCCTCTTTTACGAAAGATAAACTATCAGTAACAGTTGGTAACTTCTATGAACAATTCGGAAACGGCTTGATTCTTAGAACTTATGAAGAAAGAGGACTAGGATATGATAATGCCTTGGATGGTATTCGCATTAAATACAAACCTTTTAAAGGAGTTACATTAACAGGGCTTACTGGTAAACAACGCTTATTTTTTGATTTTGGAGAAGGAATTGTTAGAGGGTTTGACGCAGAAATATACTTAAATGATGTTTATGGCAAGCTTGCAGAAAGTAAAACTAAAATTCTCATTGGAGGTAGTGCGGTTAGTAAATATCAAGCGGATCAAGATTCTCGTTTTGTACTTCCCGAAAATGTAGCAGCCATGTCAGGAAGAATTAATTTAACAAGAGGAAAAATCAATGTTAATTCAGAATATGCTTATAAATACAATGACCCTTCTGCAGACAATGGTTTCATCTATAAATCAGGTAGTGCCTTTTTTCTTCAAACCTCATACTCTCAAAAAGGATTAGGAATTGTTTTAGCTGCCAAACGAAATGATAATTTTAGTTTTCGATCTGATCGAACGGAAGGACTCCAAAATTTATTAATCAACTACTTACCTGCGCTTACTAAACAACACACTTACAATCTCTTAGCAACTTTATACCCTTATGCAACCCAATTAAATGGAGAAGTTGCTTTTCAAGGGGACTTAATTTATAAGTTTAAAAAAGGGACTAAACTAGGTGGTGAAACAGGTATGGATATTCAATTAAACTACTCTACTGCTAACAATCTTGACACCACTTCTTTAAATGATGAGTTAGGAGCTCGTAAAGGTTATAAGTCTGAACTTTTCGGAATAGGTGAGGTTTACTTTAAAGACTTTAATGTTCAAATCAATAAGAAGTTTTCTAAAAAAGTGAAGGGTCGATTTACATATGCAAATATTGTTTATAATGGTGATGTAATTGAAAAACCTGGAGAAGGAATGGTATATGCCAACATTGGTGTAGCAGACGTAACTTATAAGTTTAATATTCGAAATGCTTTAAGAACCGAAGCCCAAATTCTTGTAACCGAACAAGATGAAGGAGATTGGGCTACTTTATTATTTGAGTATACTTACTCTCCACATTGGTTTTTTGCCCTTCTTGATCAATACAATTACGGCAACTCAGAAACTGATGCAAGAGTACACTATTACAACGCTTCTTTTGGCTATATAGATGGTGGTAATCGCATTAGCCTAAGCTATGGAAGACAAAGAGCAGGAATATTCTGTGTAGGAGGAGTTTGTAGAGTTGTACCTGCTTCAAATGGTCTTTTCTTATCTGTTACAAGTAGTTTTTAGTAAATTAGAGTTATGAAAATATTTTTGAAAACAACAGCTATTCTTTTATTCGGAATTTTCTTCTTTGCTTGTGACAAAGTAGACGATCCAATTCCTGAAAATGCAGGTCAATCTTTTCAATTGGATGATAGTACAGAATATATTTCAGATCCAGCCTTTGGCTTTCAAAGTGCAAGTGACCTTAGAGATTTTATTGAAAATAACACTTGGACTGAAAAAACTGCTCCTAATAACTTATCACAACGCTTTATACTTTTAGAGGAATATACAGGGCATACTTGTCCTAATTGTCCTGCTGCAAGTAAAGAAATTGAACGGTTAGATAGCCTTTTTGGAAATCAACTTATATCGGTAGCAATACATACTGGAAACTTTGCTGCAACATTCCCAGCTTCATTTGGTAAATACACCACTGACTTTAAGGATGAAGATGAATTTGGAGAAGACTATGCTGCTTTGTTTAACACAAGTACGGTTGGCTACCCATCGGGTATAGTAAATCGAGTTGGAGGAACTGTAACTAAAAAAGACACCTGGGAAAGCTTAATTAGAGCATACACAAATGACTCTCCAAAGGCTAGTCTAGCTGTTAAAACCTATTTTTCTTCTGATGTTAATGCTGTTCGAATTCAACTGGATGTAAATTGGTTAGCAGATTTGAGTGAAGATTATAACATCTCAGTCTATTTGATAGAAAGTGACATTATTGATTGGCAAAAGAATGGTGGGACGGATATCGAGTTTTACAGTCATCAACATGTCTTAAGGAAGGTAGTCAATGACGCATTTGGCAAAGATCTAAAAGATGCTATTAGTGGTGATACCGAATCTATCCAATATATTACTCCATTAAACAGTTCTTGGAATGCTTCAAACATGAATGTGGTTGCTTTTATTTTCAATAATGATCAAAGCTCTTTTGAAGTAATACAAGCAAACTCTGTTTATATCAACAAATAGTTTAAACGCACTAAAACCCTTTTCATTTTTGAGGGTTAACTTAGTAGCATGTTTAAAAAGCTACTGACATTCGGACTTTTAATTTTTTTTAGTCTCCATTTTGCGCATGCTCAAAGTTTTAACGCAGGTGGATTGGCTGGAATTAATGCCTCACAAGTAGGTGGAGATGGCTACTCTGGTTTTAATAAAGCAGGACTTCTGCTCGGTTTATATTCAAATATTGATATTTCTCAAAAAGTAAATCTTCAGTTTGAAATAAATTACAGTCAAAAAGGAAGT
>CAJXFJ010000293.1 GCA_913052515.1 uncultured Flavobacteriales bacterium
TTTAAACCAAAATAATAATTTAAAAAATAAGAGATGAAGAAAATTTTACTTTCAATTTATTTATTCAGTATTACACTTTTAAGTGCAGAAGCGGGAATTATTTATGTAGATTATTCTGCTACAGGTAACAACAGTGGAACCTCGTGGACAAATGCGTTTAATAGTTTAACTACTGCGCTAGCCGCACCTCATGCTTTAAAAGATACTTTTTGGGTGGCCGCGGGAACTTATAAACCTGTGAATGCGAATGCACCTTTTCTTATTGAAAAAGCGGAACGTTTATTTGGAGGCTTTTCAGGTACTGAAACTTCTTTGAGTCAACGAGACGTATATAATAATATTACCATCTTAACTGGAGACCTCCAAGGAAATGACAATGGTGACCCTCACAACGGAACCCAAGCTAATTCAACTTATTCTGAGAATGCCAAAACAATTATTGAAATTGCCCCAGCAACTATTGCAGCACATGGTGCTGAAGTAATCATTGATGGATTTACCATTACATCGGCACATGACGCGGTTAATAGCTCTTCTGCCATAAACGTTGGAAACTTTAGCTTGCAGTATTTAACCATTAGCAATTGTATTTTAGAAAACAACTATGCCAATACCTATTCAGTTTTGCAGTTTTATTCGGCAAAAAATGCAGGTAAATTAAAATTCCACAATAACATCGTTCGAAATAATTACACCAATAGTGGCTATGCCATTGAGTATCGTGTTGTCTATTCGGGAAGTTTACACCTGACTTCAGAGTTTGTAAACAACATTTTTGATGGAAACGTAGTAACTCAGTCGGGTAATGATG
Organism: uncultured Flavobacteriales bacterium; assembly: GCA_913052515.1. The sequence goes on from CAJXFJ010000293.1 coordinate 812, forward strand.
GAAGTTGTATTCGTTTTACGACCGTAACAACAGGATCATCGATTACTGCTAGGTTGGTAAATAACACTTTTGTAAACAATGTGGAAGGAGCAAGTGGTAGTCCGATTAACTATGAAAGAACTTCACATACTTCAGATATATTACTTCATTTGAGTAATAACATTTACTATCAGAATGTAAATGGAATTTATCCTGCGCTAGTGCATGGGAATCAAGGAGGTAGTGGAATTATAAATAGTGGAAGTAGAAACAACTTAGTTGAATCACAAAACTACCAGTATCAGTCAATGGGTGGCACTTACCAAACCAGCGTTTCTCCATTTATGGATTTTACAAATGGAGATTATCGTCCGATTTCAGCTTATAGAACCAATGGTCTTCGTGCATTGTATGCACAAACTTATCCAACTGTTGATGTTTATGGTAATCCAAGAATTTCAGGAAATGCCATAGGTTTAGGAGCTGTTCGTTATATGCCAACTACTACTTCTTTATCAGAATTAAATCAAACTGAAACGGTTACATTGTACCCGAATCCAGCTCAAAGTCATTTAAATGTTAGGGGAGTGGAATTAAATAATTCTACCTACCAAATTAAGGACCTTAATGGCAAAGTTTGTCAAACTGGTAGTCTTGATCTAAACGGGATTTCAGTAGCTAACTTGGAAAGTGGTCTGTACTTTATTCAAATTAATCATGCAGGAAACTGGATTAATCAGCGTTTTGTTAAACAATAGATTTCAGTTTTAATTCAAGAGAAAAGTCCCTGAAAAACAGGGACTTTTTTTATGCCTGTAAAAAGGCAGGATTTAACTTCTCTATTTCTTGATATACAGGACAATCATTTTCGTGTGCTCCACTTAAAAAGCCTGTACTCATGAGAAACTCATTGCAAATTTCTCCTCCAGTAAATTTGAAATGCTTCTTAAACAATTTAACCCAATTTTTTAAATCAAGCGGGTGGTGTTGGTCAAGCCAATTCTTAAAGGAACCAAATTCTTTTTGAAGCTCAAGAATTACATTAGCATTATAAATCGCAGCATTTACTTTTAGCTTATTGCGAATAATGCCTGCATCTTGTAGCAGTCTTTCGCAATCTTCTTCTTGGTAATTAGCAACTTTTTCAATCTCAAAATTGCTATAGGCTTTTCTAAAGTTTTCTTCTTTTTTTAAAATAGTGAGCCAGTTTAATCCTGCTTGATTGATCTCTAACAAGAGTCGGCCAAAAAGTTCATTGTCGCTGTATATGGGAAATCCATATGCCTTGTCATGGTATTTTTTATGCAGCGGGTGTGCATCACTTTGATGGACGTATTTACAGTATGACATACGATCAATTACAAGTTCTCATATATACTCGTTCACCACTCAAGTACCTTCCATTTAAAGGCATAAGTACCATATAAGTATCATTTATTGACTCTACTTTGTACATGATATAGTCGTCCTTATTTCTTTTTGGAATAAGGTATAACAAACGGCTTTTTGTTCGAATGGAGTAGGTTCCTTTTTCTGTTTTACCATTTAAAACATAAGTTACTTCATCATCATCGTAACCGTAAATTTTAAAGTTTTTATCGTAGTCACCCTCTTCGTTATCTTTTTTGGAGCCTGTGTTCTCCCAACAATTAACAAAGTACCGTTCAAATTGTTGCTTGAAAGTTTCCTTTTCAGAAGTCTCCATGGCTGAAATGATTTGTTGTTGCCTATTCCAATTTGAGCTAAACTGTTTTGCAGCTTCGTAACGATTCTGAAGTAAAGCAGAATTGGGTAGTAGATTCAATCCCCTTTTTAAAGCGGCTCCCATTTTATTGATGTTTTCTTTTCTAGCGTAATAAGAAGCTAAATCAAGATAAGCTTCAGCCATGTAGTTTTCATCGTAAACCAAATCTGGCTCCGACTGTATTTTATCTTCCATTTGTGACAATAAATTCAAACCTGACTCAACATTTCCGTAATGAAAAGCTTCGCGAATCACCCTAATTTCAGCATAATGGTAGTAGTTCATCACCTTTTGGTTTTCTTTTAAAAAAGGAAAAGCTTTAAAATAATAATCCATTGAATCTAGGTTTTCCTTATGATTTTTATCATTCATCATGTGTTCTGCTGCAATTCCAAAAACACGTTCTTGAATTTCTAGGTTTTCAGGATTTAAGCGATAAGCTGTTCTTAAGCTGCGAAGCGATTCACCAAGTCTCTGTTTAGAATACTGCAAATACGATAGTCTCCAATAGTAATCTAAGGTGTATGGTTCAAGTTTTGCAGAATCACTAATGGATGCTTCTAGTATCTTATAATACTCTATGTATTTTTCAGCTTGAGGGCGATTCACCATCCATTCGTCGCCAATGAAAGCATAATGAGCAATGCCGCCTTGGGCATAATCATTATCTATTTCATTTAAATTAACTAAATCAGCTAATAAATGAGGGTTGAAATCTTTTTCATTTTCACATTTCGACAAGGCATTGATTAAAGCCGAATTCGTCATGTAATGAATGTTTGCTGATGGATAAATGGCATAAGCTTTTGTAAAGTAATTGGCTGCTTCCGCATAGTTCTCTTCATTCCACTGCTTAATTCCTTCATTGTAGTAAAGTAATGCTGAAAGCTCTTTTAAATTGATGATTTTATTGCTATCAAAATACTTGTCAAAAAGTT
>CAJXFJ010000294.1 GCA_913052515.1 uncultured Flavobacteriales bacterium
GGAAAATCGAACGACTTATAGCGCAGATTTTGCGGAGCTGAATATTTATGAAACCCATGAATATGCAGAGCAAGTGGCTTTAAAATTCGATTTTCCCATTATTGCGAGTATGCTAACTGGTAAAAAAGTGATGCATATAGATGGTATACCTGCTTTTGATTTTTTTCCTGGCGAATCAGTCGTTATGCCTACCAATAAAGAAATGGTAATTGATTTTCCTTTAGCCAAACAAGGTGATCCTACCCAATGTCTTGCATTAGGAATAGATTCTAGAAAAGTAGTAGAAGTGGTAGAACGTTTTAATACGCATGTAGAGATTGAAAATGAAAATAACAATTGGCAATTAGACAACCAAGCATCGCATTTAATCAATAATATGGATGTGAATTATTTGGTGCAACGCTTAGTACAAACGTTTACCAATAATGCTCGCTCTAAAGATGCTCTTCTGGATTTAATGATTCAGGAATTAATAGTACGCTTACTTCAAACCAAAGCGAAAACCTATATCCTTAATGATGAGAATGGGATGTTTAGCGATACAAGAATTGGATGTGTGGTAAAATACATTAAAGACCACTTGACTGATAAGGATATAAATGTTGATCAACTTGCTGAAAAGGCATGTATGAGTAGTTCTCATTTTCACAAGAAGTTTAAGAATACCTTGGGTGTTTCTCCTATTGATTACATCAATGCAGAGAAAATTAAATTCGCTAAAAAGTTGATTAAGCAAAAGAAGAAGGTTAGAATTTCTGAAGTCGCTTATCAATCAGGCTTTAATAACATCAGTTATTTCAATCGTCAATTTAAGAAGCTTGAACTGATGACACCGCAACAGTTCAAGTCTTCCATTAGTAATACTCATTAATTATTGGATAGGAATACATAAATCGACAATGCACTTTTTTTCAGGGTGCTCATTAAAGTCGTTGTGATAAATTTCAAATGGATCTATTTCCGACTTAGAATAACCTTTTTCATTCATCCAAGCAAATAGTCCTGTCCAGGCTTTTTCAAATTCATTCAAACCAATTTCATACTTCCCAACAATACATTTTGAAGGGCTAAGCGTTTTTATTTTAACGGCTTCACTTTCAATTGCATCAACTTCAACAAGCATACCTACACTCATTCTAACTTTATCTGCTTCAGTAATTTTAAAACTGTCGTGAAACTGGGTAATCATCTTACTTTTTTCATGAAACAAAGCTTGTGGCCTAGCCCATTGCATCACTTTTTCAATGGCCATTCTTATGTTTTGTGGTCCAACAATAGGGTGGTAAGCAAAATTAAATTTCGATAGCTTTTGTACTTCTATTTTAGCATTCATAGTTCTCCAATTCATTAAATGATTTAGGTTACGAAGGTATTCCTCTCGCTTGGGGTATTCTTGACCAATCTTGCTTTTCAATTGACGAATCTTGCTAAATTTAAACGGGTTTGCTTTTTTAAAGGCAGTAGGACTTAATTGATAGTATTTTTTAAAGCTTCTACTAAAGCTACTGGCGTCATTAAAACCAACCTCCAATCCAATCTCTTGTATACTTTTATTGCTGTGTAGTATTTCAGCAGCAGCTTTTTCAATTCTTCTTCTTAAAATATAAGCATTAGGAGTTTCTTGGGTAATAAACTTAAATATTCGATGAAAATGAAAAGGGGAGAAGTGTGCGATTCTAGCTAATTCATCAAGACTTATTTGTTGGTCAATATTTAGCTTAATATAATCCAATACTTGAATTAATCGGTTACGATACAGCTTGTATAGCTCAGTTTCCAATCGATTAAATTAGTGATTCGGTATAGTGTTTAAAATGATTTAAAATAGCTTGCCAGCCATTTTTTTGAAGTTCAGCTGAATTCTGGTCTTCTGTCTCAAAGCTTTCTAAAAGCCTTACTTGACCATCAGTTTCTTCAAACTCTACTTTTACTTTTCGATTGTCTTCTAAATGATATTCCAGTAATTTGTTTGTTTCAATTTTGTCATAAACACCTTGAAAATCAAATCCCATGCTACCATCTTTTGCTTCCATTCGCCAACTAAAAGTAGCACCAACTTGTAAAGGGTTTTTAGCGCCTGGGCAATGCCAATCGTCAGATGCAAAATTCCAATTTACAATGTGTTTTTCATTCGTCCATGCATCCCAAACAATATGGATAGGGGCGTTTACTGTAACTTCAATGGTAACTTCCATGTTCTTTTAGTTTACTTTAATCTGATTAGCCAACTCTTTAGCTTTGATTCGCAAGCTCTCAACATCACTACCTAGTTCATCGTAGGCCAGTGTTATTCCCATTCTTCTGTAAGGCCTTGTATTGGGTTTTCCAAATATTCGAAAATCTGTTTTTGGGTCATTACAAATTTTTTCTAATCCAATTATTTTTGGAATCTCATTACTTTCTTCATTTGCTAGTATCACTGCATTAGCTCCATGCCTTAGAAGTTCTATAGAGGGAATAGGCAAGCCTAGAACGGCTCGAAGGTGTAATTCAAACTCCGAAAAATTTTGGGTGCCTGCTAGTGTTACCATCCCAGTATCGTGAGGTCTTGGAGAAAGCTCTGAAAAATAAACTCCATCGCTTGCAATAAAGAATTCTACACCCCATAAACCAGCACCACCTAGGGCTTGGGTTACCTTAGCAGCCATTTCTTCAGCTTCTTTTAGCCAATCAGAATGCAATTTAGCAGGCTGCCAACTTTCTTGGTAATCTCCTCTTTCTTGTCGATGACCAATAGGTGCGCAAAATAGAGTAGGGCCGTTTTTCTGAGTTACAGTTAGCAATGTAATTTCTGAATCAAAATCGATGAAGCCTTCCACAATGACTTCCGCTAAATCTCCACGACTTCCAGCTTGCGCAAATTCCCAAGCTTGCTGTATTTCTGCTTTATTACGAATTACAGATTGACCTTTTCCAGAAGAAGACATTAATGGTTTTACCACACATGGAATGCCCACTTTTTCCACCGCGGCCGTCATTTCTTCTATACTTTTAGCATAGCTATAAGGTGCGGTTCTTAAACCTAATTCTTGAGCTGCCATATCTCTAATGGCTTTTCGATCCATGGTGTAATTGGTCGCTTTTGCAGAAGGAACTACTTGGATTCCTGCTTTCTCAAATTCATAAAGCTTTTCGGTTCTTATTGCTTCAATTTCTGGAATGATAAAATCTGGCGAATGTTTATCGATTAATTCTTGCAGCGCATCACCATCTAGCATGTTAATTACGGCAAAGTCGTCAGCTACTTGCATGGCCGGTGCATTTTCATAACGATCAACGGCAATTACCTGATGTCCGTAACGTTTGGCACTAATTGTAAATTCTTTACCTAATTCTCCTGAACCTAAGAGTAGAAAAGTCTTCATGGATTTTATGCTTTTTTTAGAATCTAAATTTGAAGTGTCTAAATTAAGCAAGCTAACTTTGCTTTATGAATTCAATAAAGACAATCGTTTTAG
>CAJXFJ010000295.1 GCA_913052515.1 uncultured Flavobacteriales bacterium
AATCAAAGTTATGGTATGAAGTCAGTGAAAAATTTCTTCCTGTTGATTTACTTGTTCCAGTCCAAGTTCCATAAGCCCTAACGCTACCATCGGGTTTCATAGTCAATGTGTCTATTCCTGGTAACCAAACTTGATTTTCAAATTTTACATTTGTATAGTTTTGCACATAAAATTCTGCAACCCCAAGTGACGTTTTATAATCAACTTGTCCCATTCCATACATTGGTGCAACATCTACTAATTCTTGAGAAACAACTTCTTTCCATAAATCCAAATTACTTGTTTCAAAAGCTTGGACCCACTTTTTTGCAAGCATTAAATTATTTTGATAATCAGGATTATTAGAGCAAGACATTACTAACAATCCTATAAGTAATATTATTTTTTTCATTTATTTATTTTTAGTTAATATTAACAATATACAAATATGTCCCTAAACTGAAAGAAGAAGATATGGCGATTATTTAGTAGGGGAATTGACCAATTATGTTTCCAGCAGGATAATATCTTGCAACAACATAAACCTTTCCTGACTTTGATTTTGAGAAGGCAATACCAACTTGGGTGGTTTGAATCCAAACCATTTGAGTATAATGTCCTACTTCACTAAAGTTGTTTTTTCTGTCTCCAATTTTTGCATACTTAAAATCTTTTTTTTCGTTTAACCAAGAAATTGATGCATTCTCAAGATAATCTGTGTTTTCAAAAAAATATTTCTCGCCGTTTTCTTGAAAAACAAAGTAAGCAGTAGAATATAAATTTTCTCCTTGACTTAATTCATTTAGATTCTCACTATGTTTAAAAATGTCTTTATAAGCTAAAATGTCAGCATATTTTTTTGCATCTATTTCAAGAGTGTTAGACCATGATAAAGGTTTTACACCAACTTCTTTTCTCGCATCATTATGAACTTTTAATGCAGTTATCTTGTTTGTACTTTGACCGTAACAGATTTTTACACTAAATAATAAAATACAAACACTTCTAATCATGTTATAAGTTAATTATGTAATCATAAAACTCTTCGGTTACTTTAAACCAATAACCATTTTCTTCATGAATACTTCCATCTCCTTTTCCATTTTTTGAATGATATAATTTTATGTGTCTTTTGAAAGCCTCAAAATCTGAAACTTTGTATTCTTTACCATAGTCATCTTTAATAACTTTCATTTTATTCTAAAATTAATAATTGATTAAATAAAAATCTAATAGAAAATAAACTTAAATAAATTAGGATTTTTCTTTAAGATATAGTGATGTAGTTTTTTATATGGCATTTGATACAGAAGGCTATTAGATTTCTAATGATTTATAAATTCCTTTATATTTATACTATGAAAAAATACCTGTTTCTTTTGATTTTTGTGAGTTTTAATGCTATCGCACAAACTGGATTTACAAAATTAGATTGGGAAAATCAGCTCGAGACTGAAAAGCTATTCAACAATCTTATTGATGACGCAAGATTTAAAATACACCTTAAAGAATTAACTAAAAAACCTCATGTTGCCGGTAGTAAGTCCAACAATGAAGTTATTGATTACATTGCAAAAACCATGAATAATGCTGGTCTATCGGTTAAGAAATACCCATATGACATTTATATGTCTAAAGCACCTGGAGAGTCTTACCTTGAAATTGTGGAGCCCAAAAGACAGCCTTTATCAATGATGGAAGACGTACTTGAAGAGGATCCTTATTCTTCGGATAAAGATCTGTGGAAAGGATGGAACGCTTATTCAGGGTCTGGAGAAGTGACCGCTGAGGTAATTTATGCCAATTACGGGAGGAAAGAAGACTTTGAAAAACTTCAGGATATGGGAATTGATATCAGTGGTAAAGTGGTTATTGCAAGATATGGAGGTAATTTTAGAGGATATAAGGCAAAGTTTGCCGAGGCTGCTGGAGCAGCTGGTCTTATAATATACACGGACCCCATAGACAGCGGCTATTTCAAAGGGTTGGGATATCCTGAGGGACCTTATTATTCCGAAAGTACGATACAAAGGGGATCCTTATTGACTGAAGATTTTACTGGAGACCCTCTTACTCCATATGAACCTGCCTTACCTTTAGACAGTGAGATCAAAATAGAACGTAAAGAACCTAATGATGCTAAGTTGCACAGTATTCCAGTAACACCGATTGGTTACGGTGCAGCAAAAGAAATTTTAGCTCAGATGAAAGGTGATGTAGTACCAGAAGGTTGGCAGGGAGGCCTACCGTTCACTTATAGATTGCAGGGTGGGTCTGCGCTGAAAGTATTTATAGAAGTAAATCAGCCAAGAGAATTTGTTCGTGTTAATAACGTCATAGGTACTGTAAAAGGTAGCGTGTATCCGGATGAATGGGTCATACTAGGTTGTCACCTAGACGCTTGGGGTTTTGGAGCTACAGACCCGAGTAGCGGGACAGCTATGCTTTTGAGTTTAAGTGAAACTTTAGGCAAATTAGTTATTAAAGGGAAAGGCCCAAAAAGATCAATTTTAATTGGACACTGGGATGCTGAAGAGCACGGAGTTATAGGTTCTACTGAGTGGGTAGAACAGATGAGAGATGAACTCAAAGCAAAGGCTGTCGCCTATATGAATTTTGACGGAGCTGTTTCTGGGAAACGATTTGGAGCATCTTCTTCTCCTAGTTTAAAAGAGTTGGTTTTGGATACTGCCAAGGAAGTCGATTATCCTTACTCAGAAATGTCACTATACGACAACTGGAAGGGTAATGAGAAAGTACCTTCAATTGGAAATTTAGGAGGAGGTTCTGACCATATTGGTTTTTATATGCATGTTGGAATTCCTTCTATGAGCGGTGGGGCCGGAGGCACTACAGTATACCACTCAAATTATGATTCATTTCGTTATTACGAACGATTTGTTGATCCCGAATTTCAAATGGGAGCAACGATTGAAAAATTTGCGGGAATTATGAGTTTGAGACTGGCAAATGCAACGTTAATCCCATATGAACTCAACAGATATCCAAATGACTTAAAATTACATTTTGATAATGTTGAAGAAAAGGTACGAAAACTAAAACCAGCGTTTAAAGGATTTGAAAAGACACGAAAAGCAATTGATGATTTGAGCAAGGCCGCAAATACTGCAGCAAAAAGTTTATTAAATAGGGTGAATGATATACGTCTTAGCTCAGTAGAAATTCAATTTATAAATCGCCAATTGATAGCGCTAGAAAAAAGTTTTATTGACCAAAAAGGCATGTATTATGGGGATTGGTTTAAATCAATTTATGCCTCATCAGATCCATTCTCAGGGTACGCGTCTTGGATTTTGCCTGGAATTGAGTACGAACTGGCCATAAAAAGGACGAAAAAACTCAAAGAATGGGACAATAGATATGCTAAAGCGATTGCAGACCTGGCTCAAAAGATGAGCAAGATGAGTGCGAAATATTAAACTTTGTTTAACTCAAAAATCTCATAACT
>CAJXFJ010000296.1 GCA_913052515.1 uncultured Flavobacteriales bacterium
TACAGCTACTTTCAGCATTCTTGCTAACGCAGTCAACTGGACACTTTCAGAAAATACTCCATGGATGGTTGTTAACCCTATAAGTGGAAATAACACCCAACTGATTACCATATTAGCAGCTGGAAGAAATATTTTTGGAAATCAACGTGAAGCTACAATTACAGCTTCTGCAGATGGCTATCCGGACACTACTATTACCGTGATTCAGCGACCTTCAACTCCATTATTCCAAGTCTCTCCTAGCTTATTAAGTCTTGGAAGTGATTCATTGGATATAGCTGAATTCAATCTAAGTACAAATCTAATTTCTTGGACCATTGAAGAAAATGCCTCATGGATGCGTGTTAGTCCAGATAGTGGTGCTTTTACTAGTAGAATTACAGTAACTGCTACAGAGACAAATCGAACTGCCAATGTGAGAAGTGATTTAATTACAATTTCGGCTGCTCCTTTAGTACCTCAAACAATTTTGGTGACACAAGACACCATAAGAGCAATAGGTCTTGAAGAGCAGAACATGCTCAACTCAGTTTCTGTTTATCCAAATCCAACGAATGGAGAATTAAACATTTTATTTTCACAACAATTGGATCTAAGTCAATTGCAAACGCAACTATTCAACAACTTAGGAGCAGAAATTGAAATAGATTGTATTAAATCAAGTAATGGAATTCGATACCAATTAGATTACTTACCGGCAGGTTTCTACTATTTAAGTATTTCTGTTGGAGATGAACGAATTACCAAAAAGATTTCCCTCATAAATCGGTAACAAAATTCAATAAAAAGAAAGCCCTTCATATAGTCATGAAGGGCTTTCTTTTTGGATTTAAAATAACCTATCGAAATGCACTAATTCCGGTAACGTCCATTCCTGTAATTAAAAGATGAATGTCGTGTGTTCCTTCATAAGTAATTACCGACTCTAGGTTCATCATATGACGCATAATTGGATATTCACCTGTAATTCCCATACCTCCGTGAATTTGTCTAGCCTCACGCGCAATTTTCAAAGCCATATCCACATTATTTCTTTTAGCCATAGAAATCTGTTGAGTAGTCGCTTTTCCCTCATTTTTCAATTGCCCTAAACGCAAATTGAGTAATTGAGCTTTTGTAATTTCAGTCAACATCTCAGCCAATTTCTTTTGCACTAGCTGATAAGAAGCAATTGGCTTCCCAAATTGAATACGTTCTTGAGAATACCTCAATGCTGAATCATAACAATCCATTGCGGCACCTACTACACCCCATGCTATTCCATAACGTGCAGAATCTAAACAACCCAAGGGTGCTCCTAGTCCTGATTTGTTAGGCAACAAGTTTTCCTTTGGAACCTTTACATTATCAAAAACAAGCTCTCCAGTTCTAGAGGCTCTTAGAGACCATTTACCGTGAGTCTCAGGAGTTGTAAAACCTTCCATACCACGCTCTACAACTAAACCATGTATTCTTCCTTCTTCATTTTTTGCCCAAACAACCGCTACATCACAAATAGGAGCATTGGTAATCCACATTTTGGCACCATTTAATATATAATGATCTCCAGCATCTTTAAAGTTGGTTATCATTCCTCCCGGGTTGGAGCCATGATCTGGTTCGGTTAACCCAAAGGAACCTACCCATTCACCACTTGCTAGTTTTGGCAAGTATTTATTACGTTGTTCTTCATTGCCATATTGATAAATTGGATACATGACTAAAGAACTTTGAACAGAAGCTGCTGAGCGAATTCCAGAATCTCCTCTTTCCAATTCCTGCATAATAATTCCATAGGAAATTTGATCTAAGCCAGCCCCACCATACTGTTCAGGTATGTAAGGTCCAAAGCCACCTAAAGAGGCAATTCCTTTGTTTATTTCTAATGGATACTCTGCTTTTTGGGCATACTCTTCAATTATTGGTGAAATGTCTTTCTTCACCCATTCTCTAACACTTTGACGTATTAACTTATGTTCTTCAGTTAATAAGTCATCTATCATAAAGTAATCTGGTGCTTGAAATCTATCGTTCGGCATACGTTCAATTTTTTGACAAAAATAAGCAAAGGGGAATTGGATAGTCAATCAATTTCAGTCTTCTAAAGTAAATTTCAGTCATTTATGGATTACTTTGCATTTCCTTATGAAAGCACATCAATTTGTATATAAAAATGAAGCGATTCCAAAGCAGGAGTATCGTTTTGAACAGTTTTCAAATGATGTAGCAAACCATATGCTTTATATGGAATCGATTAATCCATATGCAAGAGGTCAAAAAATTCAAAATTTTTACACTGACTTTACCATTGGACTAATTGTTGCTTGCTTTGCAACCATAGCGATTCTTAGGAGCTTTTACCGTAAAAGGCTCAATTTGCTATTAAAAACTCTCATCAATTGGCAAACAGCAAAGCAAATTATTCGATACGAAAAAGTATATACACACCCAGTAAACATTGCCCTATTTTTAATCTTCTTTATAATTACTCCATACTTTTTTTCGCTTACTTATTTTTCCGAACAAACTACTTTAAACCATTTCCCTAATATTTATTTAACACTCGCAATTGGTCTTTTTTCATTTATGACAACCAAAATGGTTTTACACTATTTTTTGGGTTGGTTATTTAACACAAAAAGCGCCACAGAAGAGTACTTATTTCAAAGTAGTTTAATTAATAAAACTTTTGGTGTTTTTAGCCTTATACTCGCTTGCATTTACATTTTTATTTACCCCAATTCAAGGTTACTCTTCTTATTTGGAATCACGATTCTTATTCTACTTCTTACTATTCAGCTAATTCGTGGCTTTTTAATTGGTTCTCAAATTGGTGCAAAACCACAAACTATATTTTTGTATCTTTGCACCCTTGAAATTTTACCTTGGTTACTTGTTGGAAAATACATCAGTAATCAACTATAAAAGTTCTTCGCTATTACTAATCTAAAACCACAATTCATTTTGAAAGTTAAAACTATTTTAGTCTCTCAACCAGAACCAGAAACTGAAAAGTCGCCTTACTTTGATCTATCAGAGAGTTGTAAGGTAAAAGTTGATTTTAGACCATTTATTCATGTTGAAGGAGTTGAATCTAAAGAATTTAGAAAGCAAAGAGTCAATTTAAATGAATACGGCGCTGTGATTTTCACGAGCAGAAATGCTGTAGATCATTTTTTTAGAATCGCTGAAGAAACAAGGTATAATGTACCAGATTCTTTAAAGTACTTCTGTATTTCAGAGTCTACTGCATATTATTTGCAAAAGTATGTGGTATACAGAAAGCGTAAAATTTTTCACGGTCGCCAACGAATCGCTGACTTAATTCCATTAATCAAAAAACATAAAAAGGAGAAGTTTTTACTTCCTTGTTCAGACATTCTTAAACAAGAAATTCCTGAAACTTTAGAAAGCAATGGAATTGAGTTTACAAAGCAATGCTTTATCGCACAGTTTGC
>CAJXFJ010000297.1 GCA_913052515.1 uncultured Flavobacteriales bacterium
AAAATAACAATTATTAAAAAAGTGTATGACGCTTCACATGCAAAAGACAAAATCAGATAAATAAGAGTAAAATCAGTTGTTTACCCTATGGAAAGCCATTTTTTCTGCAAATAAGTTTACGCCAAAATAAAATGAGATGAAGAAAGTATTGATTATGGCAAGCTTGCTTATTGCATTTGTAGCTTGTGAAAAAGATGAAGAGGATAATCCAACAACTACACCTACCACCCAAAACAACAATGGTGGTAATAATGGAGGTGGAAACAATGGAGGCGTGAATGTCACATTAAGCAATAGCTATGTGTTTTCTGATGATCAAATAGTGTGCTTTCCCTTAGATAGTACAAATATGTCGATAAACTCCAATGCAATACTTAGTTTGGTAAGTAGGCCTTGTCAGAACAACAGCTCTAAGCTTGATGGCTATTTTAAGTGGCAAACAAGACCTACGCCCGGAACTTATCAGGTAGTAGGTACAGTAGGGCAATTGACTTCTGGTTTTGCTTTAGATACCAATGAGTACTCCATGGTTTTTTATAATCATGGTCCGGCTACTTTGTATGCGGTTTCTGGAACAATTCAAATAAGCAAAAATGCGAGTGATAGTACCAAGCTTGATATGAATTGGACAAATGTAGATATGGCTTATGGCAATGATAGTTCAATCATTCAGTTTAGCGGAAACCTAAAAGGCCTTTAAACTCATTTAGCTTTTCTTGTTCTTCATAGTTGATTTCTAAGTTTAAATTATTGGGGATTGTGTACTTTGCCCAAAATTTAGCTTACAATTATGAAGAACTTCTTTTTTTCTCTTTTACTGCTTCTTACCATTGCTTCATTAAATGCCCAAGATAAAAGAGAGGGGCATTATTGGGATAAAAATGGGGTAAAACGAACTGGAGAACTAAAGCCAGTTTTTGGAACCATTATGTATGGAACTAGGATTAAGTTTTACCAGAACGATGAAAAAGAAGGTAAATGGGGCAAAGATGTGATGGAGAGTTTTGTTTGGGGAACAGATAGCTTCGCCTTAATCCATCATTTTCAAGTGGCTAGTGTTGGTTCCTATTCATCCGATTTTGCCAAGGTGCTTGAAGTAGGAGAAATTGTTTTGTATAAACACTTTCGAAAAGTCAGGCAATCAGCTGGCATGCCAGGCCAAGTGTACATTCCTGTAGCCTATACTGATTACACTTACGTAGTGAAAGCCAAAGGAGAAGAAAAGTATTACGGAATCTTTAGCAAGAATCAATTCAAAAAGTACTTTTTACCCTTGATATTAAAAGACATGGAGCTCACAGAAAAAGTGCTTGACATGAAGAAGCGCGAATGGCTAGACCATATTCCTCAGTTTGTTAGAGAGTTTAATGCGAAGTATTGAATTGGTGGTTTTCTTAGTTTTTGATCAGCTTGTGACTGCTTATTTGTTGGTTTTCTAATTGCAATTGCAAGAAGTAAATTCCATTGGGCAAGCTTAAGGTATTCAATATTCTTGAAGTACCTGAAGGGTTTTCTTCAAGTTGAATAAGCCTTCCATTGATATCATAAAGTTGATAACTTAAAATAGTAGAATTGGCCTCAATAGTAAACTGATTATGAAAGGGGTTTGGGAAGATGTTAATTTTAGATGCATGATTAGACTCACTTTGAGGAATAGATACTAAAAAGCTTACATCCCAAACTTGTGCATAAGAAGGGTGATTTGTGTCAAAAGAAGATGCACCACTAATCGTTTCTCCTAAAGAGTCAATCGCCACCTCATGACCAAATCGGCCTCTTTGTGTGCCATCTATGTCATAACCTCTTTGGTGCCAATTGTTGCTGTTGTATTCAAATACACGCATATGCCCGGAATTAAATGCTGTGCCGGCATTGTTCTCAGCCCCTCCAACCAACACAGTGCCGTCGTATGATAATTCAAAAGATTTTCCCCATCCATCTCCAAAGTTTTCTGGTAAAATATCGCTTCCTCTTTGTTGCCACACTGCATTTACAGAATCATAAGTAAAGACTTGAATTTTATTGCTTATTTGTGTGTTATTTATGGGAACATTATTTCCAAGCGCAAATACGTTCCCATCTCCACTTAAATGTACATCAATTCCCAACTGATGATAATTATCTAAGCCAATAAATGGATTTCCTTTGATGACCCAAGCAGTGCCATTCCAAACATAAACAGCTGCTTTGCCAGCATAGGAAAGAGAACCTACATTTGCTGTTGGTGCACCAACAGCAACTACGTTTCCATCGGCACTTATGCTAACAGCTTGTCCAATATTATCTGTATTTCTACCACCTAATATGGGGCTGCCCTTTAAACTCCAGCTATTGTTTACCCATTCATATATATATACCCTGCCTCTACTACCGGTTGTTGCATTTACTCTTCCTTGAGGTACACCAATAACTACTGTATTTCCGTCGGCACTTAGCTCTATATCTGCACCCAATAAGTAATCGTTACCACTTGGCGTAAAATCGCTGCCTTTTTGAATCCATTGATTATTGATGAGTTCATAAACCCTAGCAATCCCTAGAAAGCTTTGAGCTGTTGATGAAGAAACAGCAAGTACATTGCCTTGTGCATTCAGGTCTACTTTGTATCCAAAAAAATCGAAAGGACTGCCGTATACTACCTGACCTAAAGGTAACCAAGTATTAGCCTGTCGTTGAAAAACTTTGATGCTTCCGCAAGCTCCACAAGAATCGTTGTTGTTTGGTGTGCCTATTACAAACACATCTCCTTTGGTATTTAAATCTGAAGAAACACCAAGGTATTCATCATTTCTTGAAGCTAAAAAGTTTGAACCGATTTGTAATTGAGCATTTGCCACAAATGCAATCGCAATGCAGAATAGTGTGCTTAAAAAATACTTCATGAGGTCTTGTTTTTTCAGGATAAATAAAGTTAAGAATTCTTTGAGAAGTGGGTTTTAATTATATGCTAGTTTTTTTGCTTTTCTCGACTCGGCCTTTTCTTGGTTTGGATGGTTTTATTCCACCCTTTAAATCGGCCTGAACCCAAGCGATAAGAGGTTAAAGGGAAAAAGGAAGGAAAAGAAGCGTAAACCGAAAATGATGTTTACGAACACCTTTAAACTTACAATTAAGTGAACTAAAGGTAGCGTAGCAAAAGGATTGCTTCCGATTTGGGGCGTTGTTGATAGCTTTTTTTATTAGCCCCTTATTTGAGATAGTTAAGGACTTCGTCATTAAAAACGAGCATTAAATTTTTAGTTGTTTCTGAGTTATTTTCATATCCACCTTGATTATCTCCGTCAAATACACCAATTAAGTTTAATTGTACCCTTTCTTTATCGAACATATTTTTGATGGAATAATATTTTAGTTGAAATTTCTCTTCTTGTCTCTCAATTGTAAAATAATAGTGTGGTTCTTCTGTTTCTCTGCCTGTTGTATCTGTGAAAGTT
>CAJXFJ010000298.1 GCA_913052515.1 uncultured Flavobacteriales bacterium
TGAAGTGTATAATGAATCCTATGAACTCATTAACGAATCCATCATTGATGTTACCTTTAAACATGAGTCAGGAGAGGAGTTCAACTATCAATTTAGTCGATCAAATAAGGCGTATTTTTTAAATGTTGCTTCTCTTCCAATAGGTAATTATTCTTACGAAGCAACGACTGAAGTTAACACTAAAAAGCTTGTCGAAAAAGGTGAATTTTCTATTTTGGAATTGCAATTAGAAGCAGCACAAACGGTGGCAAATCATCAACTTCTGTATCAATTGTCTGAAAAAAGTGAAGGAGCACTATTTTACCCTTCCAACATGAATCAAATTGCGAACGAAATCAATCAAAATCAGAATATTGTTGCGGTAACTTACTATCAAGAAAAGTTAGAGGATATCATTAAGTTTAAGTGGTTGTTCTTTATCTTTTTGACTTTGATAAGCTTAGAGTGGTTCTTAAGAAAACGAAATGGAGCCTATTAGATACAACTTGAATTGAAACAAATATGAAAAACTTTAGAATTAAAACCTTTTGGCTTCTCCTTGTATTAATTGTTGGATTTCATGTAAAGGCACAACACCAAGCCTTTGATGAATATGTTGCTAAGGCTGTAAAGGATTACGATTTACCCGGATTGACGATCTCAATTGCCGGAAAGGATTCTGTTTGGTTTCAGAAAGCCTATGGATATGCGAATGCCGAAAAGCAAACCAAAGCTACTACAGAATCAGTATTTGCTATAGCTTCAATCAGTAAGGCTTTTACCGCAACTTGTATTGGCCTTTTAGTAGACGACGGGAAATTAAATTGGTCGGATCGAGTACAAACTCATTTGCCTTATTTCCGACTAAGCGACGAATACATTGCTTCTCAAATGACCATTGAAGACTTACTTTGCCATAGAAGTGGTTTCAAGACTTTTGATGGCGATTTACTATGGTACATGACGGATTACGAGCCAAAAGAAATTGTAGAGCGATTTGAGAACTACAAACTAAGTTATGATCATAGAACGATTTATGGATATCAAAATATCATGTTTATAGCAGCTGGTTTGGTGGTAGAAGAGGTGAGTGGTCAATCTTTAGGTGATTTTATGAAAGAGCGCATTTTTGAGCCCCTTCAAATGAATTCAACATACACCTCTATAGATGATTATACCAAGGAAACCCAAATTGCTTACCCTCATGTCAATGGAAAGTTAGATGCTATAAGAAATTATGATAATTCTGCAGGTGCAGCATTAATTAGCTCCAATGTGGTCGACATGTCTAAATGGATACAGTTTTGGCTAAATGAAGGCATAGTTGGAAAGGATACTTTGCTTTCAAAACACACTTATAAAAACTTATTGGAAATGCATACACCAATACCAACTGGTGGATTTGACCGAATGACAGGAGTTGAATTCAAGGGTTATGCTTTAGGTTGGTTTTTAATGGATTATCAGAATCATAAAGTAGCTCATCATGGTGGAGGTTTACCTGGTTATATTTCAAAAATATTTTTAGTGCCTGCTGAAAATTATGGAGGAATTATTTTAACTAATGGCGAAACTTCATTACCTACCGCTTTAATGCTTAATAGCATTGATGAGTTTGAAAATAAAACGGACAAACCAGATTGGGCAGGAACCATACTGAAATTTAGTAAAGCAGCAGATCAGCGCAAGGAAAAAGCCAAAGTAGAACGGTACGCTAAACGAAATGAAAAGTTAAAGTCGAATGTTGCAACCGATAAATTGATAGGTGTATATGAAGATATGGTTTATGGTGAAGCTAAAGTTGAGGAAATTAAAGGAAACTTAAGCTTGACTTTAGTTCCATCAAAAAAGTATTTTACTTCTGAAATGGTACATTGGCAGCAAAATACCTACAAGGTAAAATTTAAAGATGAATTCTTACCTGAAGGATTTGTTACGTTTCATTTAAATGCAAATGGGGAAGTGGAAGGTTTTAAAATTGATTTACCTAACCCTGACTTTCATTTTCACAATTTGGATTTCAAGAAATTAAACTAGCCCAAATACTTTCTTTTTAAAGCCCTTAAAAAAGGAGCTTTTTCAAAACTTGAAATAATTTTAAGTTCTTGAAAAAGAGCGCTTTGCTCATCTAAAAATGCAAAAATTTCTTGAATGGAATTTTGACCATACATTTGGCCAAAAAGCTTAGCCCCTTTATGGTTTTCATGAGCCAAAACACTTAAGAACAGTTCGTCATACCATTGATATTTTGAGCTAGTTTTTAAGTTTTTAAAAGAGCGATTTTCTTTTAATAGTCCAATGACCTTTTGAATGTAATGCTCGGTATTTTTAAAAGAATAGCCCGAAGAGGCTTTTACCCATCCACCAGCAGTTCCTATTTTTAGATAATTCTCGGTATTGTGTTTATGAAACGGATATGAACTCATGGGGATTTTTCCCATTTCAGTTTCTTTTACTTCATAGTGGCTACATCCAATATGGTTCAAGTACTTTTTAATGTAATCATCATAGACTTTTTCATCTACAATATCCTTTGAGAAGTAAGTAAACTCAACTAAAGCTTTTGTTTTTGAATAAGGCAATACATAGGTGAAACTGCAACTAACTCCATCTGTCAAACTAAAATCCATCATTCTAATTTGCTCCTCATCAAAAAGCGCTTTATCACTCTCAACTACGTATCCTTTAAAGTGTTGCCAAACCATTGGATATTTAGCATCTTCTAAATTTTGTGGGGGACGACTATCGAAAACTCGTTTACCTAAGTAACTGTGATTGTTTGTTGTTTTTACTAGAATTTCTGAACCTAAAGTTAAGCCATCAACTTGATCATTAATCCAATGAAAGTTCTTGCAAGCTTGCAATTCATGGATTAGATGTTGGTAAAAATCTTTTGATTGAATAGTTTTATAAACGTAAGGTGCTAAATCAAAATCTTTAGCATGATTGATTTCGTCAACAAAGCACGCTTTATTCCACTGATGAGATACTATTTTATCCCATTTACCGGTACCTTTTTCCCAAAAGCTCCACGTTTTATCGTTTTGTATTTGGTCAGATCTAGATTCAAAAATAGCTAAGGAACATTCTTCTAAAAATCCTTCATCTAATAAAGCCTTAGCCAATTGCAGGCCCGATAAACCACCTCCAATGATTATAAAATCAAAAGGGGAGGAATTTGCTTTCAAGCTTTTTGAGAATATCGCCGAACAATAAAAATAAACAACATGAAAACGCCTAAAATAATAGAAGCATAGGCTTTTTGATTATCACTGAAAGCTGGATTTTCAAAATTTAAATCCGTGATGCCAAAGGTCGTGAACATGGCACCTAGAAAAGCTAATAAACGCTCGCCTTTATTCATGCATGTGCGCTTTGATGACTAGTACCTAATTCTTTGTCAAATAGGTATAAACTCGAAGTGTCGCTTCCAATTAATTCCAGTTTATCAATA
>CAJXFJ010000299.1 GCA_913052515.1 uncultured Flavobacteriales bacterium
AGAACAAGTTGAAAGGTAAAATACTTTTTTCATTGTTGATTTTTGAACTAACAAAAGTAGGATAGAACTCGCAAAGGATGTCAGAAAATCCCAAAGCGCTTAAGCTGTTTTCACCAACACGAATTGCCGTTACCATTGGTATTGGTTTAGCTGTTGCTACTTACCTAGTAGCAAGAAATTTTGAATTGAAGCATTTTGAAGCCGTAGAGTGGACTTGGTCGTCTACTTTTTGGGTTATTGTAGCCATTTTAATGATGGCAACTAGAGATCTTGCCTATATGTATCGCATAAGGGTGCTAACCGATTATCAAATTTCATGGAGAAATAGCTTTGATACAATCATGTTATGGGAATTTGCATCAGCAATAAGTCCTTCCATTGTCGGTGGGTCTGGGGTAGCAATTTACATTGTAAACAAAGAAGGGGTAAAAATGGGACGTAGTTCAGCTGTGGTTATGACCTCGGCTTTATTGGATGAGCTTTTTTACATTTTAACGGTACCCGTTGTATTATTTAGCGTAGGTTATTCGAGTATTTTTAATATAGAGTTGCCCACAGAAGCTTTGAGCGGAGCGATAGGGAAATATGGAATACAAGGTGTGTTTATTGCAGGTTACCTTTTTATTTTGCTATTAACTTCAGTCATCACTTTTGCCATTTTTTGGAGACCAAGAGGATTCAAGTGGATTCTACTTCAGGTATTTAGATTGCCATTTTTAAGAAAGTGGAGACACGATGCAAGTGCAACGGGTGATGATATCATGGTTACTTCTAAAGAATTAAGAGGAAAGCCTTTTTCATTTTGGGGAAAAGCATTTGGTGCTACCTTGGTTTCATGGACAGCTAGGTTTTGGGTGGTTAATTTTTTGATTTTAGCGTTTGTGAGTTTAAATGTAAGTGACCATTTAATGATTTATGCACGCCAGTTAGTGATGTGGGTAATTATGTTGATTAGTCCCACTCCTGGAAGCACAGGAGTAGCAGAGATAGCTTTCTCAGGCTTTTTAAAAGATTTTATCCCTTTTGGGCTAGCAGGAGCCTTAGCACTTCTTTGGCGATTGGTTAGCTATTATCCTTATTTATTCATTGGAGCTATTATTCTACCACGCTGGATTAAGCGCACGCACAGCTAATTACTCAAAGTTAACTTTGAACAGTTTTCACTGGTATCAGTTTATTAAATGTACAAGCTATGAAAGACAGAAAAAGCCATTTTGGCACCAAAGCAATTCATGGAAGATTAGAAGCCGACTTGGCTTATGGAGCCGTAAATACGCCCATTTACCAGACTTCCACTTACAAGCAAAATGGACTTGGAGGGCATAAAGGTTTTGAATATTCCAGATTAGGGAACCCAAGTAGAAGCGCTTTAGAAGATAACTTAGCTGCCATAGAAAACGGCCGATTTGGTTTTTGTTTTGCAAGTGGAATGGCTGCTATCGATGCAGTTATGAAAACCTTAGAACCAGGAGACGAAGTAGTTGCTTCACATGATTTATATGGTGGAGCTTATCGATTGTTTACTGAGGTATATCAAAAAATGGGAATTAGCTTCAAGTTTGTTTCCATGCAGAATGTTGAAAATGTAGAAGAGGCATTAAGCCCAAAAACCAAATTGATTTGGATTGAAACACCGAGTAATCCACTATTGCAAATAACAGACATTGAGGCCGTTACTACTATAGCCAAACAAAAGGGAGTAATAGTTGCTGCTGATAATACTTTCGCTAGTCCTTATTTGCAAAACCCGCTTGATTTGGGTGTTGATATTGTAATGCATTCAATTACCAAATATTTAGCAGGGCATTCTGACGTAATTATGGGAGGGTTAATTACTAATGATGAATCAATTGCAGAGAAATTAAGTTTTATTCAAAAGAGCTGTGGGGCGATTGCAGGTCCACAAGACTGTTTTTTGGTTCATCGTGGAATTAAAACACTACATGTTCGAATGCAAAGACATTATGAAAATGCTGAAGAGGTTGCACATTATTTAAATAATCATTCTAAAGTTGATCGAGTTTTTTGGCCAGGTTTGAAAGAGCACCCAAATCATGAAATTGCAAAAAAGCAGATGCATGGTTTTGGAGGGATGGTATCATTTACGCTGAAAAACAATCAAAAGGAAGATTGTTTCAAGTTTCTTTCAAGTATTCAACTATTTAGTTTGGCTGAATCTTTAGGTGGGGTAGAATCTTTAGCAAGTCATCCGGCTAGTATGAGCCATGCTACCTTACCAGCTAGTGAAAGATTGCAATTAGGTATTGTTGACTCTTTAATCCGTTTAAGTGTTGGAATTGAAGATATATCAGATATTAAAAAGGATTTAGAACAAGCATTAGCCAAAATTTAGCGTTTTTTTCAATGAAAAAGATTTATATAACAGGAGCTAGCAAAGGTTTAGGTAAAGCACTTGCAGAAGCTTATTTGAAAGAAGGTCATTCTGTCATTGGAATGAGTAGAACAAAAAGTGTTGAACACAAGAATTACCAACACATCGAAATTGATTTGTCGGACGCAGATGCTTTAACTGCCTTTAGTTTTGACTTGTCTGATCAATTTGAAGAATATATTTTAATTAATAATGCAGGGAGTTTAGGTGAAATTAAACCTTTAGGAAATTGGACTGTCAAAGGTCTATCAGCATTATATCAACTCAATGTAGTTACACCTATGTTTTTAACCAATCAATTTTACAAGGCTTCATGCAACTCAGATAAGTTTAAATACGTTTTACATATAGGTTCTGGAGCCGCAAACAGCCCTATTGATGGTTGGGCACAGTACTGTTCATCTAAAGCAGCTTTGCATATGGCAAGTCAAGTTATTGAGGAAGAGTTGAAGTTGAAATCAAAAGAGAATTTTAAGCAACGTACCTTGTCGCCAGGTGTTATTGATACACAAATGCAAGAACAAATTAGAAATATAAGGACTAGTGATTTTTCGCAAAAAGAGCGTTTTGTAGCTTATAAAAACAACAATGAGCTAGCAAGTGCGGAAAATCTGGCCGATAAAATAATACGTAATTTTATAAACCTTTTTGAGCAAGAGGGTTCAATTCAATATTTAAGAAATTATTCATGATGAAATTCAAAAGTTTATTTGCATTAATATTAGCTACAATAACCATAAATAGTTATGCGCAACAAGAAAGTTGGTGTGCAACCGATGAAGAGTTACAAAAGTATCATCAAGCTCATCCTGAGCTAAAAGCAGACTATGAAAGAGAGATGATCAATTTTGCAAAATCATATTCTCAAAAACCTGAAGGAAATAAAAGCAATACAACTTATGTAATTCCAGTAGTTGTACATGTTATACATTATAATGGCATTGGAAATATTTCAAAAGCTCAAATTCAAGATGGCTTAAGAATTATAAATGAAGATTTTCAAAAGCTAAATTCGGATACTT
>CAJXFJ010000300.1 GCA_913052515.1 uncultured Flavobacteriales bacterium
AGAAGAGTGATTTTTCATGGTTTTTCCTTCCATGTTCTTATAAAAAACATTGCTGTATTTTTTGGTACTTGATAAAAAACCATTGGTTACATACAAATCTTGGTATTGGTCATTGTCAAAATCTGCAAACTGTCCATTCCAAGCCCAGCCTGAATATTCAACTCCCCATGCTTTTGCCTGATCTATGTATTTATTTTCCTCATTAACTACCAATAAAGTATTTTTATCACTTTGCTGCCAAAGGTCCTCTTGTTCAACCTTTTCTATATCATAGTCATATCTCTTCTCTCGGTCATAAGCATAAATCCACTTCATTTCGGCCCATGAATTAGGAAATTGCTTACACAATTTACTTTCAGGCCCTATGTCTTTTTCGGCAATTAGTTTTGAAGTTAAAAGAGAAGCATAACAATCTTCTTCCCATCCTGGAGGACATAAAGAAGGGTCTATCTTTATTGAAGCTCTCGAAATTTTTGAATGGATAGGAATAAACTCTTCACAGAATTTTCTATAATGAGGATCCAAAATTTCACTACAATCTGATAGTTGCATATTATTTGCTCCTCCAATTTTATCAGAAACCCTTGCAGATATTTGATCTAAAAATATTTCAGGAACTAAATCATTATCCAAATCTGCCAAGGCAATACTCATGGTAGTTTTAGTGGTTTGTTCATATAAATCATCCTTAGCCTTTACTTTTTTTAAACCTCCCTTGCCATCACCCAAATAAAAATAATCTGGTATGCTAAAGTCATTTCCTACAAATAGATCCGCTTTTCCATCATTGTTTAAATCAGCAATTAGAGTACTTAAGGATTCTCCCGCTAATCGCCCCATATTTTGCAACTCATACCCCTCTTCTTTACCAAATAATATGGCATTATCTGCTGCAATCATAGAATAGGAAGGGAAATTGTTTTTACCCAAAGTCCAATTGCCTAGAAAAATCTCCAGAAAACCATCTTGATTTAAATCGCCAAAGGCAGGTGCTTTGGTTAATATTGCTTCACTATTATTAGGTAGCTTTTTAATATTATCAGAAGTGAAATAGCCTTCATTACTGTAAAGTACAAAGTTCCCATTTCGGTATGTTGATATAAAGATGTCAAGCCAAGTATCATTATCCAAATCAACCAAAGCTACTACTTCATAAAAATAACTAGATACTTGGTCAAGCGGTATATTTTGCAAGTAAAACTTCCCTTTGCCATCATTAATATATAATTGTACCGTTGTATAACTCGCAATAATCAGATCTGTATATCCATCTTTGTTGACATCTCCCACACTCATTCCGGGAGCAGCTGCAAAAGGATCTTTAAACTGAATTACAGAAAAGTTATTCGGAAGGTTTAGCCCTACTTCATTACCCTCAATTCTTTCAAACTGCTCACTTGATGGTGATTTTTTATCAAGATTGAAGAGTGTCTTTTCAATTTTGATATTTCTTAAAGAATCTTCAAGAACAGGTATGGTAGTCAGTGCATCACGTTTAAGATTCTTTGCTGCCTCTTCAGTTAAAATACGATCTCCTTCCGGTTTATAATAAAGTGTTTTAGGCTTAGTACTTTCAGACTGATTTAACGTTTCTAGAATAATTGGTAGTTGTTTATTCCAATACCAATTGTGATACGTATGTCCTATTACTCCTGCTAAAAGTCCAAAAATAACTACCATGGCATAAAACACCCAAGCAAACTTGCTTGAAACAGATTGCTTAATTAACAACCAGGGATACACACTAAAAATACCAAGAGCAAATAGTAAAATAAGTGAAAAGCGAGCAGGCAAACCACTTGCTAAGAGAACAGCTGTTATAATTATATCAAACGCAATAGGAACCGGTAAAAATGCTGCCAATAAGGCTACAGCTAGCATTGAAAGAATAGACCAAATAAATGGTAATTGTAAATCTATTTGGGACAGTAAATCCCAAGGTACAAAGGTTATTACTAAACTTCCCAAGAAACCCGCCAGCAACATGAGAGGTAAAGCAATTTTTAGTATCAACCATAGATGCCTAAAATATTGAATCACCACCCATTTAATAGAAGCAAACCAACTCATTTTTTCATCTACTAGGGTAACTTCAAGGTCAAATGGGTTGGCTAACTTTTGAGTCTTTTTACTTAAAACATCATTAGAGGTTAAAAGAACTTTTCTATCAGAAAGAAAATGGACCATTGAAGGGATTACTAACAAGACAAACAGCAATGTTAGACCTACTTTAATGGCCACCATGTAAAAAGGAAAAAGTGCAAAAAGCATACTCAATACAATCACATTGAGGGTTGGTGAACTTACCAACATTGCCAATGCCATCTCTAATCTCCCTCCACTTCGATGGAAGCCATCAGCAATTGGCGCAGCACAATTGACACAGACCCCCAAAGGAGCACCTATAATCATACCCAGTAAGGCATTTGCAAATTTATTGTTGAATTGTCTTTCTCGAAGTTGAGAAATAATGAGCATAAGGACAGAAGCAAAGAGAAGACCAAAAGTCATTCCTTGCTTATTGGTGTATGCCCAATTAATAAAATTAAAAATCACTTTTTTCCACCATACATCAGCTTTACTCAAAGGAACCAATTCATCAAAAGCAATTCCGCTAATCATGGTTTGGTCTCCCATTAATGCTTTTTCATTTAGGGCTGGGTACCTAGAAGTAGACCAAAAAATTGCAGCAATAACTGCTAGCAAGAAGAAAGAAAGTAAAAGGGGCTTGTTTTTAAGTAACTTCAAAAGATTATTTGCTTTTCAAGCACTCATTATTTAAACATATAAAGGGATAACCTAATTAAGAAGAATACCATCCATCATCACCAGGAGAATTACAAGTAAAGTTCCCTCCTTTTGTATTTCCTACATCTTCTATAGTCAATTTTGGAGCATGCCAAGTTTTAAGTTCAGAGTTTTCTAAATTCTCTTTATTGTCTTCCATTTCGTTAAAATCTTTCATACCAATTCGTTGTAACGGATTCAAAAATACTAAAATTCAGTTTACAGAAAACAATTCAAAAATTAAATGAATCCGGTCCGTATTCCCCTTATTTTCAGCCCAATGTTTTATGTTATTATTCACTTCGTAAGCCTCTCCAACTTTCATTTGTTTTTTCGACTTTTCAAAGCAGAAATAGGTTTGGTCATTAGTGGTGATGGGAACATGAATTTTATGCGGAAATTGGGCTGCAGGAGAAGCGTCAATATGAGCTTTAATGGACTCCTTTGCAGGTAATTTTGCTAACATTACCCTAGGGAATTCAGCAGTTGAATAATTCATCTTGGTTGCAACAGAATTCAGAATTGGACTTAACACCTCTTCCCAGTCTTCCCATAGTTTACTATCTGAATAAAAGCGATGATCTTTAAAAGAATTTATAAAACGAAATACAATATGGCGGG
>CAJXFJ010000301.1 GCA_913052515.1 uncultured Flavobacteriales bacterium
TGGTTAGGAGATAAAATAAGAATTAACAAGCATGTAAATATTGGGGTGGCTGTAGCGGTTGAAGATGGTTTACTTGTTCCTGTAGTTAGATATGCCAATACCAAGAAGTTGAGCCAAATCACGGCTGAGGTAAAAGAGTTTGCTCAAAAAGCTAGAGATAAGAAATTACAACCACAAGACTGGGAAGGAAGTACATTCTCCATCTCAAATCTTGGTATGTTCGGTATTGAAGAATTTACAGCAATTATTAACCCACCAAACGCTTGTATTTTAGCCGTAGGAGCTATTCGTCAAGAAGCGGTTGTTGTTGAAGGTGAAATAAAGGTAGGTAACCGAATGAAGGTTACTTTATCTTGTGATCATCGGGTAGTTGATGGGGCTACAGGTTCTGAGTTTTTAAATACATTTAAAACGTATTTAGAAAACCCGGTAACCATGCTTGGTTAGAATTAGGAATATGATCATATAAAAAAGGCACGCATTGCGTGCCTTTTTTTTGTTAGCTTATTTATTCTTATTCAACTACCAATTTACCTACCATTCCTGGGTAATGCCCGGGGAAAGAGCAAATGTAATGGTAAGAACCTTTTGAGGGAGCCTCAAACTCAATTTGTGTGGTCTCTCCTATATTCGTCATTTTAGTATGTGCTAAAACACGTTTATCATTCGGAACAAAATCATTCTCTTTTCCTGCAGAAATACCTGCCGTAGCTATCTCTTGTCCGGCACCCATTGGCACTAAAACAAAATTGTGAAACATGCCGGCGGTTCCACTTTTGTTTTCTAGGGTTAATTTTACAATAGAATTAGCTGGAATACTTAACGTTTTGGGTTCAAAAGCAATTTCAGACATGGTTTCTCCCTTTGCAATGAGTGTAATTTCAACTACTTCTTTCTCAGCGGTTTCCATTTTTTCAATAGATTTTTCAATTTTCTTTTCTACTTTTTTACTTGTCTTTTTAGCATCTTGATTACTACAAGACAAGAGAAAAATGGGGGCTAATAACAAGCTTGATTTTAAAAACTTTTTCATGTTTTAGTGTATTTATTTAGACTAATTTAGATTCAATTTTTCAATGATAAATATGGTCAAAAGACTAGGTAAAATTATAAAACAACTCTTTTTTGGAAGTGTTTTTCTAAGCGTTTTAATCGTGGTTTTATTTCGATTTGTTAATCCTCCGATTAGCATGTTCATGATTTTACATTTTTTGGAAAGTGGGAACAAAATTGAAAAAGAATGGATGCCAATTGAGGAAATAAACCCCTCAGTTCCAATAGCATTTATAGCATCTGAAGATCAATTGTTTTTGACACATTCAGGTTTTGATGTGGAAGCCATTCAAAGGGCAATTGAAAGTAATCAATCAAATCAAAGAGTTAGAGGAGGAAGTACAATTAGCCAGCAATTGGCAAAAAACCTTTTTCTATATTCTTCAAAATCATATGTTAGAAAAGGCTTAGAAGCTTACTTCACCTTTTTGATTGAGTTGATTTGGCCGAAGAAACGAATTATGGAAGTCTATTTAAATGTGGTAGAAATGGGAGAAGGAGTATATGGTGTGCCAAAGGGCGCTGAACTCTATTTTCAAAAATCTGCTAATACGGTTTCGTCAAGAGAAGCGGCTTTAATGGCGACTGCTTTGCCTAATCCAAAACTATACTCACTTCGTTCACCATCAAACTACATGATAAAAAGAGCTAATTGGGTGCAGACTCAAATGCGAAATTTGGGAGGTGTAGGAATTCTTAAAGATTGGTATTGATATTAGATTCCAAAGCCAAAATTGATTCGAATTACCGGATTGGTGTATGGTGTATTTATATCTTCTGTTAAGTTAAAAAGGACGAGTATGCTACCAAAAGAGCGATCTCCAATTTCTGAAACATAACCGCCTCCTACAAAAAAGCTTGTAACATTTACTCGTTCTCCAATGATAAATCGATCATCTAAGTTTAGTACTTCTAGCTCAGTGTGTGCTAATACATTATCGAGAATAAAATATTGACTAAAAATACTGCCACCATAAATGTTGGTTTTGTAATCGAAGAAATCTAAATTTTCTTCATAATAAATATACTTGCCTCCAATACCTGATAGTAAGCGGTCGGTTAACATATACCCTACTGTCGGAGACACTTCAACATAGGTTATCTGTCCAAAGGTTGCCCCAAAACTTCCCCCATATCTCATGCGGTCAGGGTCAAATTTTCGATCTTTTGGTGGAGGTGGAGGAGGTTTTCGATCTGCAAAGTCGCGTGCTTGTGAAAAACTATTGAGCTGTATTATGAAGCTGAAAAAGAATAAGATAGCAAAGTGCCTAACAAGGCATTTGTTTAGTTTCCGATTATAATCAGATTTTCCCATTGGTGTATTTGAATTCTCTATTTCTATGAAAGTACTTAAATTAGTATTCGAATAACTACAGTAGCAATAGTTGTTTTATGTTAAACAGTTGGAGAAAGGAGGTCAATCACCTCCTTTCTTTATATAAAGGCGAAAAGATAAGCAACATTATGAAACGAATTTAAGCTGCTTTTATGATTCAATCGAAGAAAGAACTTTATTGGATTTCACAAATTAGTGGATGGCTAATTTATGTGGTTCTAATGGGGCTACTCAACAAGCTAGACGGTGCTTCATTAGAATTTACCGTATTCCTCAATTTATTAACTACTTTTTTGCTGGGAGTAGTTAGTTCGCATATTTATCGAGAGCTAATTATTAAACTAAATTGGCTACGCTTAAAAATTGTGCAACTAATTCCCAGAGTGATTGGAGCGTCTATTTTGTTTGGTGCTCTATTTATTTTGGTTCATACATTTGTTTCTGAAAGCTTTATTGCTGGTGGCGAGTTCGAGTTAGTTGGGCTTGAAATGCTGCAACTGACATTGAATTTGGCTGTTATATTCATGTTATGGTCATTACTCTATTTTTTATATCATTTTATTCGAAATTATAGAAGAGAAGAAATAAAGAATTTGCAATGGCAAGCCCTACAAAATGAAATAGAGCTTAATAAATTAAAGTCACAACTAAATCCCCATTTTATATTTAATAGCATGAATATAATTCGGGCATTGGTTGATGAAGACCCTCAAAAGTCTAAAGATTCAATAACCCGATTGTCTAATATTTTAAGAAGTTCATTATTAATGGGCCGAAAGAAAGTAATCAGTTTGCAAGAAGAACTAAACTTAGTAAACGATTATTTGAACTTGGAGTTAACGAGATTTGAAGAAAGGTTGAATCTTGAGATTCAAGTACAAGAGGGCTGTAAGGATCATTTGTTGCCTCCTATGATTTTACAGACCTTAGTTGAAAATGCGATAAAACATGGAATAAGTAAATTACCCGAAGGAGGAAATGCGAACTTGTATGCTTTTAAAGAGCAAGATAAA
>CAJXFJ010000302.1 GCA_913052515.1 uncultured Flavobacteriales bacterium
AAAGTAAAAGACATGACTGGTCAAATGTTATTCAAAATGTACTTGAAGCTATTGGGGTAGACGAAATTGTACACCCTGAAGAAGAAACGGCCGAAAGATGGGCCAAAAAGTTGTGCATGAAAGGGGTAGTAGAATCTTTTGAGTTGAGCAGTCAGTTTTCTATTGTAGAAATCAGTGTTCCTAAAAAATACTACGGCCAAACCTTGCAAGAAGTAGGCTTTAGAAGAAAACACAATTTGGTGGTTTTAACCACGATTAAAAAAAGAGAAGAAAAAAATCTTTTGGGGGTTAACCACGATGTGAATCAAGTACAAGGTGTTGCCTCACCAAAAACCGTTTTGGAAGAAAATGACATTATGGTTATTTATGGTGACAATAAAGACATTAAAAAGTTAATCAACGAAACGCTTTAAGCTTTCTTAATCACTTCCAACATTTCATCGACGTGTTTGTCTGATTCAAAGAGTGCATCATAACGATGAAGAATTACTCCATTTTTGTCAATAGCAAAAGTGCTTCTTTGAGGAAGAATTCCAAACAAAGTTGTGGCTCCAAACAACTTCCTCACCTTCCCGTTTGGGTCGCTTAACAATTCAAAATTCAACTGGTGGCGACTTTTAAACTTTTGGTGCGAGCTTACTGAATCACTGCTAATTCCAATTACTTGATAGCCCAATTGTAAAAACTCATCGTACCAATCTCTAAAGTTGCAAGCTTCTGCAGTACACACTTTAGTTTCATTTTTAGGATAGAAATAAATAATTCTCGCCCTTCCATCTTGCGCGGATATTGAAACATCTTCACCTTCTTGGTTTTTTAAGCTGAAGCTTGGAATGCAATCTCCAATTTGTAGTTTACTCATGAATTGTTTTTAAGATAAACGAATCTTGCCTAAATATGGTTTTGAATCTATTCAATGGGTTTTTCTTTCCATTCCAAATCCTTAAATATTTCATCAAAACGATTGGCAAAGTTGTTCAATTCTTCTGGCGCATTTATCCGATTAACCACAATATGAAAGCCTGTTTCTCCTTTTACAGTAGTAATGGTTGAAGGCAAATCTGTAACATTCTTATTATCATAAGCATGTTCCATTTCAAAATACTGGGCGTCTTTTGCTGCCTGTAATAATTCATTCAACTTTTTTTGATCAACAAAAGCGTAAAACAAGCCCTCTCGTTCCACCCATTTTTCACCTCGATATTCCACATAACCACTTTCATAAACACTCAAGGTATAAATGGGACAACGCCCAAAACAAGCCGTGCGCTGTATACGTGCAAACAAACTATCTGACAGTTTGCTTTGAGATCGTTCTAGTAAATGTTTGCTTTCCGGCTCTGGCTCTTGCAAATGAGTATCCGCAGCTTCTTGTTCAACAGTTTCGGCCTTTACCTTTTTGGAATTGTTACACGCCCAAAGTGCAATACCTAAAAAACAGAGTATTAAAATCTTTTTCATTTTCAGAGAATTTGCAGGCAAGGTAGCAAATTTGTTGCCAATAAATAGTAATGAAATGTAAGTTTCATTTGCTTTTCATATCTAATGCTTTGGCTTTTGCCAAAAAGTATCGAGAAAGAAAAGAACTCAAAGCAATGCGAAGGCAGAGGTAATTATTAATTGTCTTAGCGTTTCGGTGGCTGCATGCCCTTTTGTTTGGCCATTTCTTCTAAGCGCTTTTGAAAACCTGACTTTTTCTTCGCCTTGGGTTTCTTTTTATTCGCTTCAATTTTCGCACGAATAGCATCTTCGTTGATAAATACCTTTCGAATCAGAACAGTTTGTCCAATAGAAATAATATTGGCCAAGAAGTAATAGTAACTCAATCCCGCGGAATAATTATTGAAGAAAAACAACATCATAATCGGCATGAAATACATCATGATTTTCATCTGTTGTGCCATCGGTCCTTCTTGGGTTGCCGCCATGCTCATTTGGCTATTCATTTTGGTATACAGCATAATGGAAATGGCCATTAAAAGCGTAAACAAACTGATGTGGTCACCATAGAATGGTAAAGTAAACCCATTCGGAAAATCATAAATTGAATCGTAAGTAGAAAGATCATCTGCCCATAAAAAACTCTCTTGTCTCAGCTCGATAGAAGCAGGGAAAAAGCGGAACATGGCAATTAAAATGGGCATTTGGATCAACAAAGGAATACAACCGCTCAATGGGTTTACCCCAGTTTGACGATACAAGCTCATCATTTCTTGCTGCTTTTTCATAGCGTCGTCCTTGTACTTTTCATTAATCTCATTAATCTCCGGCTTCAGTACGCGCATTTTCGCACCTGACATATAGGTTTTGTAAGTAATGGGAGATAAGACTAGTTTTAGAAGTATGGTTAAGATAAGGATGATAATTCCGTAACTCATATTAAAGCCATCCAAGAAGTTGAAAACTGGGATAACCGCAATTTGGTTTACCCAACCAAAAATTCCCCAACCTAAATCAATAATATTCTGTAATTCTATGTCGTATTGCTTTAAAATTTTATAACGGTTTGGCCCCATGTATATATTCATGCCAAAGCTCTCTAGTCGATTACCACTTATAGGAATGGTTAAAGCAGTGGTCAGTGTTTTTACATAGTCAGTGCTGCCTTCATCAGTCTCAGTTTGCATAAAACCTCTGGACTTATCAAAATGCTCATCAGCAATAAGCGCCATGTTAAAGAATTGCTGCTTGAACGAAACCCATTTGATGGCCGCTTCATAGTCTTCTTTTTCATCAGACATGGCACCTAAATCATCTACATCTTCCTCTTTGTACTTATAGTATATGGTGGTTGCATCCCGCTGTTGTTTCAAGCTCTTTTCTTGATTTGGAGTATTCATTACCCAATTCAAGTACAACTCTCCACTTCGCATATCCACCACTTGGTCCATACCTACCAAATTGATGTCAAAGTCGAGCATGTAATCGTTCGCCTTAATGGTGTAGATATACTCAATGTATTGCTCATTGTTTATAGCCAGTGTGAAAATGATTTTTTGCTCTTCTTCTCCACTAAGCGTCATATCAGTATTCTCGGTTCGGAACACCAATTCATCGGTGTATATGTTCTTATTATCTCTTGTAAAAAAGTTTAAATTGAACTTGGTTGTTGAATCAAACAACACCAAAGGCTCACCAGAATAAGTTTGGTAATCCTTTAAAATAGCCGATTTAATTCGTCCACCTTTGTTTGAAAAGTTCAGTTTTAGCAAATCTGTTTCTACAGTAAACTCATTTTCTTCTTCGGAATTGGCTTGGGCAAAAACACCAAAAAGTTGCACATTTTGTGCTTGTTTTACCGAATCTCCATTTGTTTGGGCAACTTGATTGGTGTCCACAACTTGGGTGGTATCTGCTTGAACCAACTGCGCTTCCTTTTGAACAGTCTGCTCTTGAA
>CAJXFJ010000303.1 GCA_913052515.1 uncultured Flavobacteriales bacterium
CTTGACCATACTTGATTTCCCCACTGATCGACAGAAATCAATTTAGAAGCGTCTGTGTTATTGAAATACCCAAGCTCTATGGCCGGAAAAACACCTCTTAAACGAATAGTATATGTTCCATTAGAATCATATTGATGACTAATTGAAGAAGAGACTCCTAAAGTATCAAACACCCCATCATCATCCCAGTCTATATCTACATTATAGTTTACACCTTGAGAATTTAACCTCAATAGGTATGCAGAGTCACCCGTAAAACCAGGATTATCAGTTTTAATGGTAAAAACAAAATCGTTTTGGCTTTTTTGGGCAAATAAATTTAGGTTGAGGCATACCAATAGGATGCTAATTGTAATGACGGTTTTCATTCTACAATTTTTGATGATATTTGGTTAAAAATACAAAAATTGAGCCTACTATCAGACATTCAAATTGCCTTAGGCAGTTACAACAAAGCCGTTGAGTTTATTCGAAAACATGGCATGCTGAAACTTTTTGTACTGCCGATTCTGCTCAACATTTTGCTTTTGGTTTTAGGCTTAAACTTGGTTGGGAGTCTTACCGATTCAGCCATTGTTGCCATTCAAAAAGCTTGGGAGCCAGAAAGCTGGGACTTTTGGGGAGCTGAATTTCTAGCTGGAGCTTTAAACTTTTTCATTTGGCTCATTTTACGCATTTTCTTTTTCTTGTTTTTTGCTTTTATTGGCGGCTATGTTATCTTAATTCTACTTTCTCCATTGTTGGCCTATGTTTCTGAAAAAACTGAAAAAATACTACTAGGAACAGATGTTCCCTTTTCTTGGATTCAATTGTTGAAAGACATGTGGCGCGGAATTGTTTTAGCCATCCGAAACTTTCTCATTGAATTAATGGCAATCATCATCTTATTCTTTGTCAGTTTTATACCTGTAGTTGGTTTAATCAGCACCCCCCTACTCTTTTTCATTTCTTCATACTATTATGGCTTTTCCTTTATGGATTATACCGCAGAGCGCAGAAAATTAACAGTGAAGGAAAGCATTCATTTCGTCAAACAAAACAAAGGTTTGGCCATTGGCAATGGCTTACCATTTGCATTGGCACTTTTAATACCAGTTATTGGGGTTAGCTTATCGGGCTTTATTGCATTGATAAGTACTGTAGCTGCTACCATGGCCATTCTAAAAAAAGAAGAAAAGCTTTAAACTATTCAACTAAGTTCTAAGCACTCTAATTACCTTTGCCATCAAATTTCTCTCTTGAACAAAATCAGAATATCAGCCGTATCTTACCTCAACACCCTACCCTTTGCTTACGGTATGGAGCAGCACCCAATGTTTTTAGAAAAAGTTGAACTCAGTCGCGACATTCCCTCTGAATGTGCACGTAAATTAATTGCTGGCGAAGTAGATTTGGGCTTAGTTCCTGTGGCGGTAATTCCCGAAGTAAATAATGCACAAATCATAAGCGATTACTGTATTGGAGCAGAAGGGAAAGTACATTCCGTATTATTACTCAGTGAAACTCCATTGGAAGAAATTGAAAAAGTTTATTTAGATTTTCACTCGCGAACTTCGGTTAGGCTCTGTCAACTTTTATTAAAACACTATTGGAAAAAAGAAGTAGCATTTCTTCCTGCGAAAGAAGGTTATATTGATCAAATTAAAGGCAAAACAGCAGGAGTTGTAATTGGCGACCGCACCTTTGGATTAGACAATCGATTTCGTTTTCAGTATGATTTAGCAGAAGCTTGGCAAGCATGGCAAAATCTGCCATTTGTTTTTGCAGCTTGGGTTAGCAACCGTGAGCTTCCAACTGATTTTATAAAAGAATTTAATCAAGTACTTGACTTTGGATTAAAACACAAAACAGAAGCCATTCAAAAAGCCCAACTTTCAACACCAAGTTTAGCCGAGCAAAAAGTTTACTTGAAACAGCATATTCAATATCATTTGGATGAAAAGAAACGTTTGGCACTTGAAACCTTCTTGTCGTTTATCAGTTAACAAGCCTTTACTTTTTCTAACTTTAAGCCTTTGCTATAAGTGATGAAAAACATAACCGTCCATATTCACAATAGCCCTTTTGGTGAACTCCTAGTCGGTGATTTTGAAAACCAACTTGTACTTTGCGATTGGAAGTATCGGAAAATGCGATCTGCTGTTGATAAGCGTATACAACAAGGATTAAAAGCTGAATATGTAGAAGGAAAAACAGCATTAATTGAATTCGCCATTGAGCAAATTGAATCGTATGCCAATGGTGAGTTAAAAAACTTTACACTTCCGCTAAAATTTGTTGGCAGCAATTTTCAACAAAGTGTTTGGAAAGCCTTGTGTGAAATCCCTTATGGCCAAACCAACAGTTATTTACAGCTTGCACAAGCTTTAGGAAACCCAAAGGCAATTATAGCCGTAGCGGCTGCCAATGGAGCAAATGCGCTTTCCATAGTAGTTCCTTGTCACCGCATTATTGGCAGCCAAGGAGAAATGGTTGGCTACGCCGGTGGACTAACAACAAAGAAAAAATTGCTTCGTTTAGAAGGCTGTAAATTTATTTCTAATCAAACCCAATTATTTGAAACATGAATACCCTCAAATCACTTTCCTACCTTTTTAATCGTGACTTAGAACGACTAATTACAGAATTAAAAGCCTACCAAAATGAAGAGGACCTTTGGCGACTAAAAGGGGAGATATTAAACACCCCAGGAAATTTGGCACTACACTTAGTAGGAAATTTAAATCACTTTGTGGGCCATGTAATTGGAGAAACAGATTACCAAAGAAAACGGGATTTGGAATTTAGTAGCAAACCTATTCCTTTGACAGAAATACTAAACCAAATTGAGGAAACTCAAAAAGTGGTTAATCATAGTTTAGAGAATATGTCCGCAGAATTGTTGGAAAAAGAATACCCCATTCAAGTATTTGGAGTTCCCTATTCTTATGTTACTATGCTCATTCACCTTTCCGGACATTTAAATTACCACTTGGGACAGATTAATTATCATAGGAGGTTGGTAAATTCTTAAACCGGATCCACATCAATTCCAATCCTTACTGCTCGGTTTTCTTTTACCGTTTGAAAATCTTGAATGATACTTTTTAGCAATTCTTTGCTTTTGGGAATGGAAGCTGCCTTTTCCAACTTTAGTATGATGTTTTGGTGGTAGTAATTTCGAATGCGTGCTATGCCAGGCTCTTCTGGCCCTAACACGCGTTTACCAAATGTTGCGCGCATTTTAGTTGCCAAAAGCTGCGCTGATTGATACAATTGTTGCTTGTCTTTATGCCTTAAATTCAAATGAATTAAGCGATAAAAAGGGGGATAATGAAAATTCCTACGGTCAATTAATTCATTGCGGTACATGCCAGCAAAATCATGGTCAATCACTTGACGAATAATTGA
>CAJXFJ010000304.1 GCA_913052515.1 uncultured Flavobacteriales bacterium
GAAAAGAAATGGGTGAAGCAGCAGTTGGAGTAGCCAAAAGCTGTAATTATGTGGGTGCAGGAACCGTAGAGTTTTTGTTGGACGAAAAGCACAATTTCTACTTTTTAGAAATGAACACCCGTTTGCAAGTAGAGCATCCGGTTACGGAACAAATTACAGGCATTGATTTGGTGCGTGAGCAAATTAACATTGCAAGAGGGGAGAAGCTTTCTTTTTCTCAAGAAGATTTAAAAATTCAAGGTCATGCCTTTGAAGTGCGTGTTTATGCAGAAGATCCTAAAAATAATTTCTTGCCAGACATTGGAACTTTAGAAACCTATGTTCGTCCACAAGGTTTGGGTGTTCGAGTAGATGATGGTTTTGAAGAAGGAATGCAAATTCCCATTTATTACGATCCGATGATTGCTAAGTTGGTAACCTTTGGAAAAGACCGAGAAGAGGCAAGACAACGCATGTTACGTGCCATT
Source organism: uncultured Flavobacteriales bacterium (assembly GCA_913052515.1). The sequence continues at coordinate 468 of CAJXFJ010000304.1, forward strand.
GATGAGTATCAAATTAGTGGAGTACAAACCACTTTAGACTTCTGTAAGTTTACGCTAAAGCACGATGCCTTTATCAGTGGAAATTTTGATACCAATTTTGTAAAACATCATTTTAAGCCAGAGTATTTGGATGAAAGCAATGAAGCTGAAGCTGAAATTGCAGCGCTTTTGGCAGCGAAGTTGGTAGAAGAAAATACGCAAACAACAGCCTCAGTTACACCTTCTGAAACGCGTAGTAAATGGAAGGTAAATCGAATGAGATAGTATTTAGGTAAAAGTTTAAGGATAAAAGTAAAAAGCTAGTCTATATTTTAGCTTTTGTCTTTCATCCCATTTGTATGCTGACCTGAATAAGAAATACTCCAAATCCAAAGATTTATTAGCGATAAGGTGGACCTGATGCCCAAGCCACAATGGATTGGCGTTTGCCTTTGGTAATTGGCGTTACCCGATGCATGATAAAAGAAGGAAAGACGATAGCTGTTCCTTTTTCTCGTGGAGCTGTGACAATATTCTGATTAATCATAAACTGTAAGTCGCCTCCTTCATATTCATCAGGGTCAGAAAGTTGAACGGTTAAACTGAGTTTTCGGTCTGAAATTTCTCCTGGGCCGAAATCTAAATGCCAATCAAAAAAGTCACCTTGCCCGTAGCGCGTTAATTGCAAGCCTTGCATAAAGCCACTTAAGTCAAAACCATAACGTTCCTGATTTGCTTTTTGTGACATACCCGCTAAACGATCAAACAACCAATGGTTTTGAGCGGTATAATCCAAATGCATAACACTACTTTGACGTAAATCTTCTTTGTATTTGCTTGCCCCACTTACTTCGGCTTTTTCCACTTGATCTTCTTCCCAAAAATCTAAGATTCGATTGATTTCATGAGGTAAAATAATTCCTTGAAAGTAGATGAACTCGATAAAATGAGGATTTTGAGGCTGCGGGAAGGAATAGGTGTTTTGCATCTTGTTTTTTCAATTTATTGCTTGCTAAAATAAAGAAACAAGCCGATAGTTTTTTACGCTATCGGCTTGAATCCTAATTACAGGAACAACAAACTAAAAACTAATGGTATAACTAATCACAGGCAGAGTAGTGAGCTGCGGAATGTTTTCCACTTCATTGGTAACATCATTAAAATAGTAATCAATAGGCGTTTCTGAACCCAAAACGTTCTGAACATCAAGTTTTAATTCATGACTTAATTTGGGTTTTTCTACTCGATAGCTGATGGCCAAGTTTAAAAAACTAGCATCAGGAGCTTTTTTACTGTAAGTCGTATTTTCAGGATTTACCTCTTCCCCGGCTGCAATAGAGGCTTCCAAATCTATTGGCGTATATCTTCTTCCGCCTAACAAGGTAACACGGGTGTTTAAGGCCAAAGTTTTGTGATCGCCTTTGCCAACCTTAAATTCCTTTCCGGCAAGTATATTGGCCGTGTAATTTCCGTTGTATCTCGATTTTTTCCATTCTCCGGCGTAGGTTTTGTATTCTGCATCGTACACAGAACCAGTAATTAGGAAATAGTAATCTTTATTGAAAAAGCGCTCCAAGGTTACTTCTACGCCCATATTTCGGCCTTCACCCTCGTTTACCAAAGCCACATCCGTAAAAGAGCCACTTTGATTGATTACTGAAAAATCGCTGTTTATATTTTTCTCCACCGGAATGTCGTATAAGTTTTGGTAGTATGCTTCCACCTTCAAAAAGAGATTTTTAGTCAACACATTTTCATAGCCCAAAACATAATGAGCAGCTTTTAGCATTTCCATGTCTTTATTGGGAAAAGAATAATTGCTATTAGCATCTTGTACCGCTGCAAAGTGGTTAGGTAAGCCGGCCATTTTACTGTGTAATCCATAGCCTGCGGTAAAGGTTTGCGTTTCATCAAACTGAAAACGCAAAGCAGCTCTCGGTTCCACAACGATTTCATCGTTTAAAGAACTCTTAGAAAAATGAAGCCCATTGACTGCTGTTAATTGTTCAGTTATTCGCCACTGCCAGCTTGCAAAAGTTCTGGCAATTCCAGCTGAGCCATCATTTTGCTGACCAATGTAATAGGCTTCTTGAGGAATTTCGTAATAACGACTGTTGTAGTCAAAGTAGTTTTCTTCAAATCGAATTCCGGTTTGAAATTGATGTCTTGCATTTAATTTGTGGTTAAACGTGGTGGCAAAACGAATGCTTGAACGGTCTAATTTCGAATTCACAAACTCTTTTCTGTATTCGGTTTTATAGGGTCTTTTTTCCGTGTATTCACTACTTGTGGAAGAATATGAAAGAATACTCTTCAAATAACTTTTTGGACCTAATGGCATAAAATGATTGATTCCTCCAACGGCCAAACTGCTATTTTGAACAAACTCTTCCAGCACCACATCTTCATTGTCTTCTTTGGTTTCTTCACCGTTTATTTCACTTATTCCACCTAAGCCAAACAAAGAAAATACACCCGCTTTTTCGGTAGGTAAGAAAACATTAAAATTGAGGTCTTGATATTTGGGTACACCGCCGAAGTCTACAACTCCTAATTCATCTAGTAAGCTTAATGTAGAGTAGCGATAGTTTACCAAATAACTGCCATTATAGTCTTTCTTCAGGGGGCCTTCTGCGGTTAAGTCGGTTCCCAGAACCCCAAGTCCAAAACTGTATTCGGCTTTTTCATTGTTTCCTTTTCTTAATCGCATGTCAAAAATCCCTGAAAGGGCATTGCCATATTCCGGTGCAAAAGCGCCTGTGTAAAAGTCAGAATTGGCTAACAAATTGCTGTTCAAGGCATTAATCGGACCTCCTGTTAAACCTTCTTCCGCAAAATGGTTGGGGTTGGGAATTTCAACACCTTCTAATCGCCATTGTATAAAGCGTGGGTTGTTTCCGCGAACAATAATGTCGTTATTT
>CAJXFJ010000305.1 GCA_913052515.1 uncultured Flavobacteriales bacterium
TCGCTTGCCACCCAAATGGTATCTGGATGCAAAGGGTGCATCAACATTCTTCGAATGTGTACATTTTGTCCACGATTAACTGTGAAACCAGTCTGATTCCATGTTTGTCCACCATCTGTTGATTTTAAAACCCCAACACTGTACGTTGTCGTTCCAAATCCATCGCCAGTCGCAATGTAAACTTCATTCGAATTGTAAGGGTTAATGGCGATGTCACTCACGCCAATGATTGGCAGATGATCGGCAATTGGTGACCAATTTTGACCACCATCTGTGCTTTTCCAGCATCCGCCTGCAGGTGTACCAATATAAATTACATTTGAATTATTGGGGTCAACTCGTATGTTATTAATTCTACCTAAACCTGGGCTATAGCTATAATTTTGCCAATGATCAGGTCCTAATGGACGCCAGCTAGCCGTTTTATTATGGCGTTGACTTTTGCCATAAAGTTTTTCAAAATTGCTTACTTCTTCCCAAAGGTTCGGTGTGTTATTTCGGATTCCATCTGGGTAAACGCGTGGAGCCATAAAGTATTCGTAGCGTTTAAATTGCTTGTAGCCATTTCCTTTGGTGTTTTCTTTATCTGCCCAAGTGTCGTAAAAGGTTTTTTGGACTTGGTAAAAATTGACATCGGGGTCATTCATTTCTTCTACCCATTGCTGAGCAATCATTGGAATAGTAAAAGATAGCAAGAGTAGGGTTAAGCTTATATTCTTCAATTTCATCTAGTATACTTTTTCTCCTTTGTTGAGCCAAATTCCCCATACTCTATTGTATGCATGAACTTGGTTTGTTTCTTTACCCTCTAAATCGACTACCGGGTAATTTTGATTCTTCCACTCAAAGATACCACCATACAAGTTGTAAACTTGAGTAAATCCTAATGCTTTTATTTTTTCAGCCACCTTTTCACTACGGTACCCCACTGAGCAATAAATAATGATAGGCTTGTTTTTATCTACTTTTTGAAGTGGACTTAAATCTAAAGAATCATAACCGACAAATAGGGCATTTGAAATATGACTTACTTCATATTCCCTCATTTCACGACTATCTACAAAAACGGCATTTTCAAGCTCAATGGCTTCTTGAACAGAAATTTCATCAACAGTATGAGATAAAAGACCATTTAATAGCACTTGATACGTTTTGCTTTCAACTTGTGCCATAATCAAGGTGTTTATCGAAAATAGAAAAAGGAAAGCAAAATTATTCTTCATAATAATTACCTAAACTTAAGGTCCAGTCGTATTCAGTGTATTCCACTTTCACTTCTTTATTGGGAATGATATTAAAATGAAGTAGTGCATCAACCACACCATCACTTCCTCCAAAATCACCTCTAAACCAACTGAAAAGGGTAGTAGTGTAAACCGTATTTTCATCTTTTTTGTAAGTGCTTACTTTTTGTAAAAAGCTCTTGGCCACTTTTTCCACTTTTTCATCATAATTGGAAGCTCTGTAAACCGCCACCAATGGACAGCTTTTCGCACCACAATTCAGGGCAAAGTGAATTCGATAATCTGTTTTTTCAGTTCTAAATTTCTTTTCAAATTCATCAGCAAATGGATTCTTAATTAAACCTAAAGCGAGCTTTAATTCTGAGCTTCGAATAATTCCATGTTCCACATCATCAAAACTGAGTGTTTTCTGAGCAACTGTAAATTTAGGTTTACTAAAAAAGTTACCTCTGTCTTTGTATAATTCAGGCTTCTCCTCCAAAATAATTTGGATATATGCATTATAAACATTTATCCAAAAAGCCTTCTTTTGATTATCTGTTTTAAGATAATTGGCCAATTCATCAGGAGTAATTGCTGCTAATTTATTTTGTATTTCTTCGGTTGGTTTTTTGTTTTTTACATGCTCAATCAATTGCACCGATAATAGGACAAATTCATTGTCCTCATCCGCGTTAGATAAGGTCGATGCATGATTAGCTAGAACTGAAAAATTGGAAATTGAAAGTATTCCAATAAGTAATAGAGTTTGAAAAATTTTCATTTTAAAAAGGTTAAAACTGTTATCAATTTATATACGTATTTTACAAGCTTATAGATTAGATTTTCTTCATGATTGCTGTCAAAGGTAAACCTCCAATTTCAATAATTATTCCAACTTTAAACGAAGCTCATAATATAAAGGATTTACTTCCTTATTTGTTTAAAGAAGTGCCAAATGCTGAAGTAATTGTGGTGGATGCCGAAAGCAAAGATAATTCATTTGAAATAGCTAAGAATTTGGGAGCTATTGCCTTAAGTTGCGAGAAAATGAGCAGAGCAGTACAAATGAATTTGGGGGCTGAAAAAGCGAATTCAGATTTGCTCTATTTTGTGCATGCAGACACTTTACCTCCAAAAGGGTTTTTCAAGCAGATAAAGGAGGCTTTAAACGAAGGTTTTAAAATGGGATGCTTTCGATTTAAATTTAATTCAACATCTAAAATACTGGCTATTAATGCGTATTTCACTCGCTTTGATCGATTGATGTGTCGTGGAGGAGATCAATCCTTATTTATCCGAAAGGAAGATTTTAAGCGATTGGGAGGTTATAAAAATGATTACCGAATCATGGAGGAATATGAATTCTTAATTCGTGCAAGAAAGGAATTGTCCTTTACCATTATGGATGATGATGTGTTAGTCTCAGCTAGAAAGTACGAAGAGAACAGTTACTTAAAAGTCAATTTTGCAAATTTGGTGGTGTTTACTTTGTTTCGTTTTGGAGCTAAGCAATCCACCATGATCAAGGCTTATCGAAAACTATTAAGTCATCCCAAATCTGAATCATTAGCCTAAAAGAGTATGAATTTTAATATCGCAGGAATACAACAAGTTGGAATTGGCTTAAAGAATTTAGCAGAGGCTCAACAATGGTATGCCAAACATTTGGGTATGGATTTGCCCATGTTTGAAGATGAAGCCGAGGCACTTTTAATGTCGAGATATACCGGTGGAGCTATTTACAAGAGAAAGGCAGCCTTAATGATGAATTTAATAGGTGGTGGTGGTTTTGAGTTGTGGCAATTTACAAATCGAACTCCAGTTCCTTTTAGTCAAGAAGTGAAAGAAGGAATGCTCGGAATTAGCAGTTTGCACATGCGTTGCAAGTCGGTTACTAAAGCACATGTCATGTTTTCAAAGCTTACTAAAATTGCAAGTCTTTCTGAAATTAATCAAGATGGATTAGGACGTCACTTTTTTCAGTTTATTGATCCCTTTCAAAATTGGATTAAGGTAGTTGAAGATGATTATCAATTTATTCCTCAAAAATCCGCCATTGGAGGTGTTTTGGGAGTGACTATTGGTGTTTCTGATATTAAAAAGTCTGTTGATTTTTATACTCAAATTTTTGATTTTGAAG
>CAJXFJ010000306.1 GCA_913052515.1 uncultured Flavobacteriales bacterium
TTTGTATATACTTATTATGCAATCATTGATGCTAGTTACTTTGATTTGAAATTAGAAAGACAAATGAGCTTAGCTGAAGAAAATGGGATGAATTTAGACCAAGCTCGCCAAACAGGGGAAATAGTACTTTCCCCATTTTTTCAAAGCACAGTAACACTTATTGGATTTTTACTACTAGGGAGTTTTTATTCCGGAATATTGAGTTTTTTAATGCGAAAATTTGCTAGGAATTAGTAATTATTTCTTGAGCCCAATCGTTTAGATTCAAGCCGTCAAAGTTTCCTGAAGTCATAAGTAAAACAATGCTATTTATAATTGATTTCTCTTTAAGCCAAGCTTGAACTTGCTTAGAATCACTACTTACTTTCACTTTTGAAGGCAAAAAGGCTTCTTCTACATCTTTTTCTGAAAGCATACTTAAGCCTTTGTGCTCAATGGCATGTGGGTTAAAGTAAACTAGTGCTTCATCGGCGGCAGACATGCTTCCGCTATACTCAGAAAGAAAGGCTTTGTTTAAACTGCTAAACGTATGCAACTCCATAATGGCAATTAACTTCCTATGGCTAAATTGCTTTTTAACGGCCTGTGTTGTTGCTTTAAGTTTTGATGGAGAGTGTGCATAATCTTTATAGACGAGACAATCATTACTTTCAGCAATTAGCTCCAAGCGTTTCGCGGCTCCTTTAAAGGTAGAAATGGATTGATAAAATAAGTCTTCATTAACTCCGGCAGCCATACAAAGCTGTTTCGCAGCTGATAAATTTTGCAAATTATGGTCACCAAAAATAGCAAGCGGAATTTCACTATTGTCGGGGCTTATTAAAACGGTTTTTTCTCCAACTTTTTTGTGTTTATGAGCATTATAGGCGCTGTGATGTATTGGTAGGTTTGAATTCCTTACCAAATCAGACAAATGTTTATCTCCTTCAAAGTAATAGACTTCTGAACCTTGAGGTAGGGATGCTAAATACTGACTAAATTGTTCTAAGTAGTTCTCAAAAGTGGGAAAAACATTGATGTGATCCCAAGCAATACCACTGATTACGGTATGCTGTGGTTTGTACCAAAAAAATTTAGGTCTGCGATCAATAGGAGAGGAGAGGTATTCATCGCCTTCAATGACAATAATTGGGGCATCCGTTAAACGAACCATGGTGTCAAAACCCGCTAATTGTGCCCCTACCATATAATCAAAGTCGAGCTTTGCCTGCTTAAGCACATGCATAACCATAGCTGTAATTGAGGTTTTTCCATGACTTCCGGCGATAACTAATCGTTTCTTGTCTTTCGATTGCTCATAAATATATTCGGGATAAGAGTATATTTTTAAACCTAGTTCTTGAGCTTTTAAAAGTTCAGGGTTATCTGCCTTAGCATGCATTCCTAAGATTACCGCATCTAAATCGGCTTGAATATTTTCTATATTCCAACCCATTTTTTGTGGAAGTAGTCCATGCTTTTCTAAGCGACTTTTAGATGGTTCAAAAATCTCATCATCCGAACCACTGACCTGATACCCTTTTTCATGCAAAGCAATCGCCATGTTATGCATAGCACTTCCTCCAATGGCAATAAAATGAACTTTCATATTCTTTAGTTATTTGTTAGCATAAAACTAAATCAAAAAGCCCGCTCAACTAAATGGGCGGGCTTTACTTTTCAACGTCAAAAGTTGAATAAACTTTATTCTAAAATCAGTTGCTTAAAGGCTTGCTGATTTTTACCAACCACCTTTAAAATATAGTATCCTTTTAGGTTTGTTTCGTTGATTCTAAGTTGTTTACTTCCATTCACTTGATTGGTTTGCACTAACTGACCCTTCAAGTTATACCATGCCAACTCATAAACTTTAAAAGAAGACTTTAGTGTCATATTTCCTTCTGAAGGGTTGGGGTAAATAGTCAATTCTTCATTGGTTTGTACTTTCTCTGACAAAGAAGTAATTAAAGCAGAAACTGGTGTGTAAAGGACATATCCTAAATTAGGATCATCAGTTTTGTGAGAAATGGTGTTTTCCACATCTTGCAAATTTGGATAGTTCCAAATGTTGTTTTGTGCATAAATGGAATCTGGTGTATTGTTAAATATATTGTACAATGAACCTCCATTGCCGTTATTATAAATTTCGTTTAAGCCAACATTATAAGAAGCAGGTCTTAAATCTCCAATATTAGGTTTAGCCGTATTTTGAATGGTTATACCCCATAAGTTGCCGTAAATTTTATTTTCACTAATGATAGGTGTTGTAGAATTGTTACCCATTACATTAATACCACTACCGCCTAAATTGGGGTTGTTTTGAATGTTGTTGTTAGAAATAATATTTCTGCTCACGCTTGCCCAAATGTTAGCGTTTAATAAGGCAATGCCGTAGCGGTTGCTATCGATTACATTCGAGTCAATCACTGCATATACATTCCCAATTGGAAAAATCGCAATTCCACCTGCATTGGTGTACTGACCTTTAATGGTATTGCCTTTAATGATTAATGTATCAGAACCAGTTGTACCAAAGTTGATTTGAGATTTGTTTGCTCCGTTAGCCACATTGGATTCAATGTAGTTATTAATAATTTGAGGAGCAGAAGCAATATTGGCTCCTGAAGAAATAGCAGGTCCTTGATTATCAATAAAGCGGTTATTTCTGATGATTAAGTTAGACCTGAATAAATCAATGGCACCGTCGTTACCGGCTTCATTAAATTGAAATACACAATTTTCTACCGTGAAATTGCTGCTTAGAACATTAAGGCCACCTCCATACTCAAAGGTCGTTTTGTTAAAGTAAGAGTAATCACTTCCGTCAAATCGAATTTGATCATATACCTGAGAAGGGTTTATTGCAGTTAGAATAGCACTGTCTTTTGGATTTGAAATGAAACTTCCTAAAATCTCCAATTCAATATTATTGCCTAATTCAACACGTATGTTAGAATCAATTCGAAGCGTATCTGTTAAAGAAATAACAATGTCTTGTGTAACTTGATAGGTATTGCCAGATTTTGAAACTGCCGTTGAATGATTGGCTAGACTATCAAAATTCCAATTTAAAGAGGTTCCAGCTGTTGTGTATTGAGCTGATAATTGAAAGGAAAATAATATTCCTAAAAGGATAAATATATTACGCATAGGTTAAGTTTTAGGCCTGCAAAAGTAGCCATATCCTTAGTTTCTACCTGCCTTATTTATTTAATTCAACCTCCCAACGGTCGGCTAATTTGCTAGCCTCTGAATTATAGTTTCTTAGCGCTCTTAAGTAGTTTTTGTAGAGCAATAAATAATAGTTGGCTACTTTATTTCTATAGCTTGGGTCATTGGCCATATAGGCAATAAGCTCATCTGTACTTTTTCCTTGAACCCAA
>CAJXFJ010000307.1 GCA_913052515.1 uncultured Flavobacteriales bacterium
TACTTCGGGTAATTCTAAAAATGTAATTCATGCAGCAAAAGCAGCTCATGAAAAGGGAATGAAAGTGATTGGTTTAACTGGAAAAAATGGAGGTGATTTGGCTCAGATTTGTGATATAGAAATTAGAGCTCCTTTTTCACAATATGCAGACCGAGCTCAAGAAATTCACATAAAAGTGATTCATTCCTTGATTCAATATGTAGAAGAGCAATTAGACCTTAGCGTATAACTCCTCCGGGATTCACAAAATTCAATTCATAACGATATAAGCATCTTACTGCTTTATTTTCAAGAAGTGCTGGAGTCCATTCCATCATTTTTACCAGACGTTTGGCTTCTTCATCACAACCACCAGGTAAAGATTCAATAATTTGAATATTGGAAACTAGTCCATAAGGCTCAATTACAAAGTCAACAATTACTCTTCCTGAAATGCCTCTTTGTATGGCAATGCTAGGGTATTTAAAGTGTTTTGCTACAAAAGCATTTACATTTTTTGCATTACTTATTTGAGGTTGATCTTCAACTTGATTGATGGTGTATACCTTCATGTCATCTGAAACAGAATCAACAGCTAAAGGAAGCTCAGTGTAGCCTCTATTTTTTACCAGTTTTTGATATTTCTTTAAATTAAATTCTATTTTAATTTTATCATAACCTCCTACTTTTCCAGAGCGTCCCTCATCTTTAATCCAATGAATTCGTTTAAAAATTCGAAAAGCTTCATTTCTCAAACTTTCATGGTCTGTTCCTGAAATTTTTGATTCTAAAATTTGTCCTTCAGCATCAATTTTAAAGTCGATAAAAACCTCGCCCTCTATTTCGTTCTCAATAGCCCAAGCCGGATAAACCATACACTGCTTTACCAATCGTTTAAGTTCCTCAGTTCCTCCGTATGGCTCGGCGGGAAATAGGTTTGCAGAATACAGTTCAACTTTCTGAGCATAAACTATATGGGTAGTCAAACTGCTTACAATAAATAGGAATAAAGAGAAATAGCGTAACATAAATTAATATTGGTATATTGTTCGAAGTTAATGAAAACGACAGTCTTATGCTTGTAAAAACATTTGGAAGTGCAGTTTATGGAGTAGATGCGATTACAATTACCGTGGAAGTGAACATTGGTCAAGGAATTAATTTTCATTTAGTTGGTTTGCCAGATAGTGCGGTAAAAGAAAGCCAGCAACGAATTGAAGCTGCGCTTAAGAATAATGGGTATAAAATTCCGGGTAAGAAAATCGTAATTAACATGGCTCCAGCAGATATTCGAAAAGAAGGTTCTGCCTATGATTTAACCATTGCAACAGGAATTTTAGCTGCATCCGAACAAATTTTACCTGATCGGGTAAGTGAGTACGTTATCATGGGTGAGTTGAGTTTAGATGGTAGCTTACAATCCATGAAAGGAGCTTTACCCATCGCGATACAAGCTCAAAAGGAAGGATTCAAGGGAATCATATTACCTAAACAGAATGCGAGAGAGGCTGCTATTGTGGAGGGTCTCGATGTTTTGGGAGTTGAGAATATTATTGAAGTAATCAATTTTTTTAATGGAGAACAGGAAATAGAACTCACTAAGATTGATACTCGAAAGGAATTCTATAAAAATCTTGATAATTCAAGCTTTGACTTTGAAGATGTTAAAGGCCAAGAAAACATTAAACGAGCTTTAGAGATAGCAGCGGCAGGAGGACATAATGTCATTTTAATAGGTCCACCAGGTGCTGGTAAAACGATGTTGGCTAAAAGGCTTCCAACAATATTGCCGCCGTTGAGTTTAAAGGAAGCTCTCGAAACGACCAAAATACATTCGGTAGCTGGTAGAATGGAATCAGATGCTTCTTTAATTACCTTGCGTCCATTTCGTTCTCCTCATCATACTATTAGTGACGTAGCACTTGTAGGTGGTGGTGGCTTTCCACAACCCGGTGAAATCTCTTTGGCACATAATGGGGTTCTTTTTTTAGATGAATTGCCAGAGTTTAAACGTACTGTTTTGGAAGTTATGCGTCAACCAATGGAAGAACGAAAGGTGACCATCTCAAGAGCAAAATTTACCGTCGATTATCCGGCTTCATTTATGCTTGTAGCCTCTATGAATCCTTGCCCTTGTGGGTATTACAATCACCCAGAAAAGGAGTGCATGTGTGCTCCTGGAATGGTACATAAATATTTGAATAAAATTTCAGGACCTTTGCTTGACAGAATTGACCTACATGTTGAGGTTACTCCTGTTGATTTTGAGAAACTTTCAGAGAAAAGATTATCTGAAAAAAGTGAAAAAATCAGAGATCGTGTAGTAAGAGCTAGAGAAATTCAACATGAACGATATAAAGAAAATGATTACATGCATTCTAATGCCATGATGGGTTCTAAGCAGTTGAGAGAAATTTGTAGAATTGATGAAGCCGGTCAGCAATTGTTGAAGAATGCAATGGAGAAATTAGGGCTTTCTGCAAGGGCTTATGACCGAATTTTAAAAGTGTCTAGAACCATTGCAGATTTGGAGCAATCGGAGCATATTGAAACGAATCATTTAGCAGAAGCAATACAATACAGAAGCTTAGACCGAGAAGGTTGGGCAGGTTAAGAATAGAAAATGAAAAGAAACATTTTATACCTTTTGGTCCTCTTAATTTTAGGTTCATGTGAAGATCCTGAACCCTTAACAGCAGAGGATTTTGTGAATAAAGATTTGTTGGCTTTGTCGAACAGAAAGTATTATGCTGAAGTAGATGGATACCCATTTTCAACGGAAAATATTTATGCCGAATTTAGAAATGATCGCTTGCTTTTAATGGCAACTAAAGGAGATGAAGTAGTCAGTTTTACAACATCCGGAATAGAGCAAGGAGTCTATTTTGGGGACCCTTTTGGAAGGAATCAAATATCATATACAGATGGAAGCTCTGCATATGGCTCATTGAATGTTAATCAGGAAAACAATGCTGAAATTTCAATTTTAGAATTTGATGAAAAGAATAGTTTGATCTCTGGAACTTTTGAAGCAACAGTCTATTTAAGTGGTTCAAGTAAAGAGCTGTTCGTAATTGACGAAGGTCAATTTAATGATGTTTATGTGCATATTCCATTCCTTGGAAATATGTATGCTGATTTAAATAAAGGTTTACCATTTAATTCTACTTTCTGTAATCGGTATACTTCTTCCAATCAATCGGGAACAACGGAAATAATCAATTCCTCTATGAATAGTGATTCAATCCAATTAAGTTTTACAATTAGAGAACCCCTGAGTCTAAAAACATATGACTTGACGGATCCCATCATATCTTTTTCATATAATTCAAATAGCTTTAGCACAAATACGTTTGAAACTACTTATTTTGCTCAAAGTGG
>CAJXFJ010000308.1 GCA_913052515.1 uncultured Flavobacteriales bacterium
CTCCTTTCAAAACTGACTTACAGTATTTTTTAAAGTGTTTTTCAAACATTTTGATTAAAAAAGCAAGAAGCAATTAACTTAACGCCCATGAAGTGGCCTTGTATTTTCTGGTGTGTTTCAATTTTCTTATTCGCTAAAGGTATCGAGCTTAAGGCTCAAATGGTTAGCCATGACATTAATAAAAGGTCAGTTTATGAATTTTTAGATGAAATGGCCAATCTTCAGCTTATTGAAGTAAATACTTTGGTTCAGCCATATTCTCGCCAATTTATTGCTCAAAAATTAAAAGAGCTAGATACATTAAATCTTACTAAAAGACAGAAAACTGAACTAACTTTTTTTTTGAAGGACTTTAAGAAAGAATCAGTTAATAAGAAGTTTAAAGGAAAGCGATATGATTTTGTTTATCATTCAGATTCAACATTTAAATTGACTATAAACCCAATTATTGGAGGAAGTTATACCCTTAATGAAAACGGAAACTATTGGCACCGTTGGTGGGGAGGAGAACTTTACGGCTCATTTGGAGAAAAATGGGGTTTTTATGCCAGTCTACGAGATCAATTGGAAAGCAATCAATATTTGGGTGAAAATTATTTACATAGAAGAAATGGTGCTGTTTACAAGGGGAGTGGTGATTTTAGTGACTTTAGAGGAGGAATTACTTATCAGCATAAGAAAGTAAGTGTTGGATTAATCAAAGACCTTTTTAGTTGGGGAAATCATCAATTTGGTTCCAACGTCTTTTCTACTAAGGCTCCCTCTTTTACTCGATTTAATTTAAAAGTGGAAGCCACCGAATGGCTAAGTCTTCATTATTTTCATGGCTGGCTAAATTCCGAAGTTCTTGATAGTTCAAAAAGTTATAATTCAGGAGTACTTGATCGAAAAGTAATGGTGCCAAAATTTATTGCCGCCAATTACATTAGCATAAGACCTTTACCTAAGTTGTATTTTTCAATTGGTAATTCAATTGTGTATAGCGACCAATTTCACCCTGCATTCCTTATTCCAATAGCATTTTATAAATCTTTAGATCATGCTATTTATGCAGGTGGAGGAAATGTTGGCGGAGCAAATACCCAACTTTTTATGGATATAAGCTCACGGAATATCAAACACCTTCATTTGTATGGTTCATTATACATTGATGAATTAAGCTTTTCAAGAATGTGGAAAAAGGACAAGCATTCCAATTTTGTAAGCGCCAAGTTTGGCGCACAATGGAGTAATCTATTGAACAGTAATTTTACTTTGAGTGGAGAAGCTACCATTACCAATCCAATGGCTTATCGCCACTTTGTGAATACTACAACTTTTGCTTCTAATCAATATACCTTAGGACATTATTTAGGCGATAATGCATTTACATATACTGTACAAGTCGATTATAGACCAATTTCACGTTTAAAATGTTCGGCAGGTGCAGAGCATGTAACCAAAGGAAATATATATGCTTATACTGAAAATGGAGAAGATGTTTGGGGATTAGATTTTCAAGAAAATGTAGTATGGAAGAAAAGGGAATTTTACACCAATTTACGTTATGAATTGATAAATGATTTATTTCTTTCAGCCCGGTATAGTTATACGGATATAAGCGGTAGTTTAGTTAGTTTTTATACGCCAAAATTATTGCAGAACGCTTCTCATAACTTAAGTTTATCTTTAAATTTAGGCTTTTAATTTCTTTGATAATTCATTGTGAATACCGATAATAAAGCACTAGAATTGATTGATTTTATAAGGAGCAAGCTAGCTGTCATTTTCATAGCTTCTTTTTGTATTTCACTTGTTGTAGTAGTTTTTATGTATATCAATCATTTTGATACATACAAAGCTCAAATTAAATTTAGATTACAAAGCGTTTTTCTTGAACAAGATAGTCAGAAAGCAGGAACCTTTTCTGGTATTAAAGCTAATCATGAAGAAGTAGATTTAGTTTTGAGTCATAGTCATTCTTTTAAACTTGCAAATGATGTAGTTAAATTATATAACGAACAAGTTGAAATAGGGAATGATAAATTGATATATGAGAATAACTCTTATGAGGCATTTTTTAATTTATTCAATATCAGCTACAATGATTTAAATGAGTTTGAAATTGTCTTACAAAGTAAAAAAAGGTTAGAAGCTCAGAAATTACCTTTTATCATCATGGCAAACTCTGTTTCGTTAGCTAACTTAAGCTTAGATTCATTGGTGCGTAAAAAGAAAGCATACTTTCAAAATGAACTTCAATTTCAAAACACTAGAATATTAGAACTTGAAGAGAAGATATCGCATCTAAATGAGAATCTAAGAAAGCCAGAAATGCCACTATTAATTTCGAAGAAAATTGCTTTAAGTAAACAAAGCAAATTAAATATTGATGATATAAATGAAATTATCGCTTTTCATATAAGTGCTCAAAAAAGTAAAATGGAGAACTGGATGAGTCAAATAAATGATTTGCATGGAAAAAAAAGTGAAATTGGGCTAATCATTAAAAGATTAGAGCTTGTTCAAGATTCAATAGCACAAAGAAAGCCCCAAATAGTTTCCTACAAATTAGAGCACAAATTAAGCTTATTATCTATGTTTCTTGTGATGATTTTTTCATTCGCGATAAATGTGGTTTTCTTTGTTTTATCTATTGGTTTATTCCATCATTATAGAGTTTATTTTAATTATTTATTTAAAAAACCTTAGCATTCTTGAATGGATTATTACAAAATGTGGTGTCCATATTTATCTTTCTGACAATTCTCATTGTCAGTATATTTTACTTTAGAATTAGAACTAAGAAAAACTCAAATGGTCTTTTCTATATTTCTCTGACTGCTAAGTTAATTTCAAGTATTGCATTCTGCTTAGTTTACAAATTCTATTATTCTGAAGGAGATACTTTCTTTTATCACATCATATCTAAGGATGTAGCTAGTGTTTTTTGGGAAAGTCCTAAAGAATTCTTTAATCTATGGATATTGAAGACTACGAACTATTGGGGCTTAGGAGTTCAAAACTCAATTGAATGGTATTTAAGTAGCACTTCAGAAAAGGATCTTGCCTCAAGCAATATGATTTTTCTGACGATACCTATTCAAGTTCTGAGTCTTGGTAATTTTTATGTTACTTCATTGTACATAGCCTTATTAACTTTTTATGGGTTGTGGATACTGTATGAAATAGGTATAGCGTACTTTACAAGCCAATCAAAACTTTTAAAGTGTGTTCTTTTTGTTCCTAGTATACTTTATTGGACAAGTGGTATCTTAAAGGATGCTTATGTGTTCTTAGCTGTTGTTTATTTGGTTTATGCAATTTTTAAA
>CAJXFJ010000309.1 GCA_913052515.1 uncultured Flavobacteriales bacterium
ATAACGGTATTTCATACGCAACTCTTCACCACCATCGGTTTCTTCTTCAATGGTGAAAGGAGGGGTTTTAGATGCATTCAAAACTTTTATTTCAGTGGCTTCAACCTCAATTTCTCCTGTTGGAATGTTTTTGTTTTTGCTGCTACGCTCAATCACTTTCCCTTTTACTTGAATCACGAATTCTCGGCCTAATTCTCTGGCTTTTTTGCACAGTTCCGCTCTTTCTTCCATATTGAAAGTAAGCTGTGTAATGCCATAACGATCGCGAAGATCGACGAAAGTTAATCCTCCAAGGTCCCGTGATTTTTGAACCCATCCACTTAAAGTTACCTCTTGGTTTAAATTCTCGATTCGGAGTTCTCCGCAATTGTGTGAACGTAGCATAGCAATTATTTTGCTGCGAAATTAGGAAAGGTCTGCGAAAGAATAGAGCGCTTCGCTTTTAGACTTTAGACCTTAGATTTTTGACTGCAATTATTTCACAGAGAACCACAGAGAAGACACAGAGGAACTCAAAGGAGCTCAGAAAGATTCTCTAACTCTGTGTAGCTTTGTGTATTCTCAGTGAACTCTGTGCTATAGCTAAATTATTTACATAATAGATGTTTACTCGTTTTGGGACTCTCTAAATAATCAGAGCCAAGCATTCAAAACTTATTCCTTTGGCTAAATTTGCCAAATGCCTATCCAACCTTTCGACGACAATTACTTTATGAAACAAGCCTTAAATGAGGCTAACCGAGCATTTGATAAAGACGAAGTGCCCATTGGGGCAGTGATTGTGTTGAACGACCAAATCATTGCAAGAGCGCATAATCTAACAGAAACCTTAAATGATGTAACTGCTCACGCCGAAATGCAAGCCTTTACGGCAGCTGCAGATTTTTTGGGCGGCAAATACTTAAAAGATTGTACGCTTTATGTTACGCTAGAGCCGTGTGCCATGTGTGCCGGAGCTTCGTATTGGACACAAATTTCAAAAATTGTTTACGGAGCTGCCGATCATAAAAGAGGCTTATTGTCGACCAAACAAGCCCATATTTTTCATCCTAAAACGCAAATTGTTGGTGGTGTGATGGAAGATGATTGCAAGGATTTAATGCAACTTTTTTTTAAGGAGAAGCGGTAATTACTGCTTAATAAACTTGCTGCTAAAGACTTCTTCCACATTTCTAAGCTGCAAGAAAAAGACTCCTTGCTTGAGTGTGCTGATGTTTAAAGTATTGGATTCAAGCCTGCCTTCTTGCACCACCCTGCCATTTAAATCAAGTACTTGGAATTGGAATTCCTGAGCATTTTTTAGGTTAAAATGTAATTGGTTTTGTGCAGGAATAGGATAAAGACTCAGCTTTTTGATTTGGTTTAAGGATTGCTTTATACCGGTTAACATTGAATTCTTAAATAAATATCCTGATCTATCTAATAAGTAAAAAGTGCTACTATCTAAAGCAAAAAAGCGCTCTATTTCTGAAGCTCCAGGAATGGAATCTATACTCCAACTGACCCCATCATTTTGACTAATACCAACTGCTCCCATACCCGATAAAGTATTTCCTCCAATGATAAGTGTACTATCATTTATAGCCTTTAAAACATTAATAGTAGCTAATGGGTTACTTCTGTTGTTCCATGTTAATCCTCCATCAATGGTATGAAAAAGCTCAAACGAGCTAGTTAAGTATCCATTCAAGCTGTCTGTAAATTCTATTAAGTTGTCACTTGGCGCAAAAATGTTTGATTGAAATGTTGAAATTAAGTTAAAAGTCTTAGCACTGTCATTTGAGTGATAGATGTTATGGGAATTAGGCCCCCATACATTGGTCATAAATAAATGTCCATCATCAGTCATGCTTACACTAACATCTCCAATAAACTGATTAAAACGATGAAGGGTGTCAATTTGTAGGGTGTTGTAATTGAGTTTTTTAACCAAAGAGTTGCCGTTGTATACCTTTCCTAAAGCAATGAAGGAAGAATCTAATAAAGCAAGACTGTTGTCTTTCCTCGCTCCAATAATACTTCCATGAAAAAAACTATGTAAATCAAATGGGATAGAAGTCCAGTTACCATTTTTTAATAACTCTACCCTATCATAACCATAAGGACCAGGATACATTAGGATTCCATTGTTTGCATCATAAAAGTGGAAACTACTTGCTATGCAACATCCGGGAGTGAGTCCTTTTATTTGAGTAAGCGTGTCGTGTGTAAGCCAATCATCAAAAGTTCTTAAGATGTATGAAGTGTGAAAAGGGTAAGATGATGTCCGGATTGTGCTGAATTCCATCCTTACCCCAAATTGATTATCGTACATTTTAGTATACCGACCTGTGTTCCCTAGATTTTGCCATTGCGCAAAACTGTTTGTTGCAATTAAACACAGTAAGATGATAGTGTAATAAGGTTTTAAGAGTTTGGTTTTCATAACTAACTTTAAATTGAATAATAAAGTTACCTAATTTGGATTAAACCAATCCCCACTTTCTTTGTTACCCATCCAAGGCAGTTTACTTACCTTTGCCTTTCCAAATTTTTAGATAACAAAACAAACATAAATTATGTATCCAGCAGAAATGGTAGCTCCTATGAAAGAAGAATTAACTTCTGTGGGCTTTGATGAATTATTAACGCCAGAAAAAGTAGACGAAGCGATTGGTGCAGAAGGTACTGCTTTAGTTATGGTCAATTCGGTTTGTGGTTGTGCCGCAGCCAATGCACGTCCGGCGGTAATTATGGCTTCTAAGCACGATAAAACCCCAAGTCGTTTAACAACGGTATTTGCCGGTGTAGATACCGAAGCTGTGGCACAAGCTAGAAAACACATGTTGCCTTACCCACCTTCTTCTCCGTCTATTGCACTTTTTAAAGATGGTAAATTGGTGCACTTTATCGAAAGACACCACATTGAAGGAAGACCTGCAGAAATGATTGCTGAAAACTTAACTTCAGCTTTTGATGAGTTCTGCTAGTTAATCGTTTAAAAGTATTGAAAAGAGGAAATGATATTCATTTCCTCTTTTTTTTTGAGTTTTGTTTGTAGTAAGGGTTTGTTTTATAAGTCGTTAAAATTGAATTGAATTTAGCCAAAATCCTTTTTTATGTTTTTTGCGTTATTTAAACGAATATGAAATTTCTTGAACAAAGAATTTATTTTATACTTTAGCAAGCATTCCAATCAAGCATGACCAATTCTACTACTGCCATTCTCTTTTTTAGCAAGCATTCTTCGGAAGATGCGAAAACTAAAAATTGGTTCACTCAGGGTCAAGATCAAAAGAATAAGCAGTTAGCAAAACA
>CAJXFJ010000310.1 GCA_913052515.1 uncultured Flavobacteriales bacterium
AACCAATTAGCAATGTGCTGACTAGAAATTCGGCAAGTTGCTCGATCTTCCATTAAACCAACATTATTGATGTCGGGCACTTTGGAACAACCCACTCCTTGATCAATCCAACGCACCACGTAACCTAAAATTCCCTGTGCGTTGTTGTCTAACTCAGCTTGAATTTCTTCTTTGGAAAGCTCTTCCTTCAAAAGAGGAATTTCTAAAATTTCATCCATATTGGCCTCTTTTCTTTGTTTCAAATCATCTTGCACACTTGGAACGCTGATTTGATGATAGTGCAGTGCATGTAAGGTAGCCGCAGTTGGTGAAGGCACCCAAGCGCAATTAGCACCAGCTTTTGGATGAACAGTTTTATTCTCATACATGCCAAGCATTTCATCCGGCATTGCCCACATTCCTTTGCCGATTTGAGCCTTCCCTTTAAAGCCCGTTTGAAGACCTTTATCGACATTCCAATCTTCGTAGGCGAGTATCCAAGGTTCTTGTTTCATTTGCGCTTTTCTAATCATTGGGCCTGCTTCCATTGAGGTATGAATTTCATCTCCAGTGCGGTCTAAGAATCCGGTATTGATGAAAATTACTCTATCTTTAGCTACTTTAATGCATTCTTTGAGATTAATAGTTGTTCGACGTTCTTCATCCATAATGCCAACTTTTGCTGTTAAAGGGGCTAGACCCACTGCTTTTTCTACAGCAGCAAATAAGTCACAAGTTAACTGCACTTCTTTAGGTCCATGCATTTTAGGCTTCACAATATAGATACTACCCGTACGGCTGTTTTTAAACGTGCCGTTGCTCAACAAGTCGTGCTTGGCAATTGTGATAGTAAACATGGCATCCATGATGCCCTCGAAAATTTCATTACCTTCAGCATCCAAGATAGCCGGGGTGGTCATTAAATGACCTACATTTCTAACTAACATTGTACTTCTACCTGGCAAAGTAAATGCTGCTCCATCAGGTTTAGAATAATCTCGGTCAGGGTTAAGCTTTCGTGTCATGGCTTTACCGCCTTTATCAAAAGTTTCCTCTAAATTACCCTGCATCAAACCAAGCCAATTGCTATAGACAGTGGCTTTGTCTTCGCCATCGACTGCAGCAACTGAGTCTTCACAATCTTGAATAGTAGTCACTGCCGACTCAACAAGGATGTCTTTAATTCCCGCTAAATCATCCTTACCCACTGAGTCCTCGCGATCAATTTGTATTTCTACATGAAGGTTATTGTTCTTCATTAAAATCCCTTTTGGATTGTCTACATCTCCTGAGTAACCCGCAAACTTATCAGCTTCAGCTAAAGTTACTTTGGTTTGATCTTTAAGGGTTATTTCAAGATTTCCATCACTTATCTGGAAAGCAGCAATTTCTTGATAAGAACCATTACTCAATGGAAAATTTTCGTTCATAAAATTTTTTGAAAATTCAATTACCTTATCTCCTCTCACTGGATTATAGGCGCCGCCTCGATCTGCACCATTCTCTTCAGAAATCATATCTGTTCCATACAAAGCATCATAAAGACTTCCCCATCTAGCGTTGGCGGCATTCAACGCAAACCTCGCATTCATGACCGGAACCACCAGCTGTGCTCCAGCGATGGTTGAAATTTCCTCATCTACGTTGGTAGTTTCTATTTCAAAGTCATCGTTGGTATCTACCCAATATTCAATTTCTTTTAAATAACTTTTGTATGTTTCTTTATCAAAATCTTTATTTTCTTTGTGCCAATTGTCTATTTTTGTTTGAAGCTCTTCTCGTTCTTCCAATAGAGCTTTATTTCTTGGAGTAAATTCTTTGACAATTTTATTGAATGAATTCCAAAAGTGATCTGGTTCAACATCGATATCCACGCAAACTTTTTCTGTAATTAATTTGTCTAATTCTTCGCTTACTTGAAGATCGCCTTTTTGAATACGATTTGTCATATGGGTTCCTAAGATTTGGTTCTAATAAAAGAATGATTTTAGCAGTAGAAATAAATATTAAAACAAGTTTGTTTAAGGATTTATAATAGCGCGAGATGAAAATACAAAACTTATTAGAGGACTTAATTAAAATTGAGTCTATTACCCCAAGAGACGAAGGTTGTTTTGATGTCATCGAGCCAATGCTTAAAGATTTGGGCTTCAAGTGTGAACGTATAAATTATGAAAATGTAGAAAATCTCTATGCAGTACTTGGCGACGAAGGTCCTTTGATGTGCTTCTTGGGACACACTGATGTCGTACCTACCGGACCAGTCGAAAACTGGAGTCAACCACCATTTTCTGCCGATATCATTGATGGCCATATGTTCGGCAGAGGAACTGCTGATATGAAAGGAAATATTGCAGCTTACCTATTGGCTTTAAAGGATTTTCTCAGTTCAAAACCGTCTCTAAATTATCGCTTGGCAGTTTTATTAACTTCTAATGAAGAGGGTGAACCGGAAGATGGAAAAATTGATGTAATCATCAAAAAATTTATGGACCAAGGCGAACATATAGACTTTTGTCTGGTTGGAGAGCCATCGTCTAATAAAAAAGTTGGGGATACGATTAGAATTGGTAGAAGAGGATCTCTGAGCGGCACGTTAAAGGTTTTAGGCAAGCAAGGTCATGTAGCCTATCCAGAAAAAGTAGAGAACCCTATTTTCACTAGTGCTAAATTAATTTCAGAATTGGAAAGTATTACTTGGGATGAAGGTAACGAACACTTTCAGCCTACTTCTTTTCAAATTTCCAATATCAAATCAGGAACTGGCGCTACTAATGTCGTACCAGGAGTACTTGAAATGATGTTCAATTTCAGATTTTGTTCTGAGTCAAACGAAGCGCATTTGAAAGAAACTTTCGAAGCTGTTCTAAAAAAACAAAATCTTGAATATGAAATTGATTGGGTCTTGAGCGGTCTGCCTTACCTTACAGAAAAAAAATACTTCATAGAGCAAATTGTTAACTCAGTAAAATCAGTAACTGGCTACGAGCCAATCATCAACAATGGGGGTGGAACTTCAGATGGGCGTTTCCTCCAAGTCATGGGTTCTGAGATAGTTGAGTTAGGTCCGCTTAATGAAACCATTCACAAAACTGATGAGAATGTAAGTCTCAAAGATCTTGACACTCTCAAAGGGATTTATACAAATCTTCTCGAAAGACTCAATTCTAATTAACTTAGATTAAACTTCTTCGATATCTCTGAAGTTTGGTTTTCTTTTTTCTAAAAATGCTTTAACGCCCTCTTTGAAGACTTCACCATCGCATAAAACTCTTTGAGTATCTCTTTCATAATCTAATTGATCAGACAATGAAACT
>CAJXFJ010000311.1 GCA_913052515.1 uncultured Flavobacteriales bacterium
CAGCTGAAGCGGCCATAGGCATCTGCATACGACCTATTCCAAAGCTTGCCCAATGACAATTTTCAGGAAGTTCATCTTTCATTACTTTCATGGAATCAACAGTTTGATCAGCTCCCCAGGGAATACCTAGGCATATTTGAAACATGGCTGGTGTTTTTATTAAACCTTCATTAATCATTTGCTTTGCAAAACGAATTTGTCCAAGCTCAAAAACCTCAAGTTCAGGCCTAACTCCCCAATCATCAATCATTTTGGCCATTTGTCTTAGATAACCAGGAGGTGATATATAAATTTCGTTATTGTTTCCAAAGTTCATTGTCCCACAATCTAAGCTGCAAATCTCTGGTAATATTTTCTCAACATGTTTTAGTCTTTCATCAGGTCCGATCATGTCTGATCCTATGCCTGGTAAGGATGGGTTTTCTTCACTTGGGACCCAATCCCCACCCATTCCTGCAGTTAGGTTTATAACAACATCTGTTTTGTGAGCCCTTATTTTGCTCACTGTTTCTTCAAAAAGTTCAATATTTCTTGAACCTTGACCAGTTTTTGGGTCTCTTACATGGATATGAGCTATCGACGCTCCTGCCTCTGCTGCTTGAATGGCTGCATCGGCAATTTGTTGAGGTGTTACAGGTACATCAGGATGCTTACTTAGTGTATCTCCTGCTCCAGTAACCGCACATGTTACAATTACTTCATTGTTCACAATTTTTCTCCAATTAATAATATAATTATTTTTTTAAAGTTTTTAAAATTTTAACGATTTTTGCATCCCTATCTGAGGCTAATTTTTTAAAAGTTCTATCTTTGGCCATTTTATTACATCCATCAACCATTTTGTTTCTTAAATCTTTAGTTAGTTTTGGAGCCTTTAATCTTGTCCACGGTAATTCAAGAGCAGGACCAAACTGATCTAAATTTGTTGCCATTCCACCTTCACCACATGCAACATGGAATGCCATACATTGGCCTTGAATAGCCATTCTTGCTGCTGGACCATTGATTAAAGCCTTATCAATATCTTCAGGCGAAGCTTCATTATTGTCAACCATATGAAGAGCCTCTCTCCAGAGAGCTTCTTGCAGTCTTGTGGCTATAAAACCAGGTATTTCTTTTTTTAAAATTAAAGGAGCTTTTCCGGCAGTTCGATAAAAGTTGTAAAGCCATTTTATATATTTATCTTTTGTTTTTTTACCACCCACAATTTCTACAAGTGGAAGTAAATATGGTGGGTTGAATGGATGGCCAACAACTGTTCTTTCAGGAGTAGCACATTTTAATTGAATATCACTCATCATTAAACCCGAAGTACTAGAAGCGATCACAGTATCTAAAGGTAAACTTTCTCCTAATGTTTTATATAATTTCTGTTTTGTGTTTAAATTTTCAGGGGCACTTTCTTGAACAAAATCAGCTTCATACAAAGATTCTGATAAATTGTATGAGATAGTTAGATTATTGATACTTGCATTTTTTTTTATTCCAAGCTTTTTTAAACTAGTCCAGGCAGTATCAATAATGTTTAGAAATTGATTTTTTTCTTTTTTGTCATGAAGGTATGCTTTGACATTATAACCTCTTGAAAGAAAAAAAGCACTCCAACCTCCTCCAATTGGTCCACCACCAATACTCGTAATATTTTTGACTTTTCTATAATTAGTTAAAGGCATTAATTTTTATTCTCCTTTAAAAATAGGTTTTCTTTTTTCTACCCAAGCACGAACACCTTCTTTTGCATCTGCAGATTTTAACATTTTATTATATGTTTTTAATTTACCATCTCTTATCTTATCGAATTTTTTCTGTGTAGACATTCCTTCTGTATTTCTAAGCACCTCCTTGACAGACTGCAAAGCTAATGGCGCAGAATCTGCCAATTTGTTCGCCCAAAACCTTGCGCTTTCCATAAGTTTGTCATATTTTACAATTTTATTTATAAGTCCAAATTGAAGCGCTTCTTGAACATTTAATTTTCTTCCTAAAAGAAACATTTCCATGGCGATGTTATATGGAATTTTCTCAGGTAATCTCTGAAGAGCTCCAGCATCTGGAACAATTCCTAACGGTATTTCCGGAAGGGCAAATTCAATATGGTCGGCTGCTATTAATAAATCGCATGAGAGAGCAATTTCAAAACCCCCACCAATTACAAGGCCATTTAAGGCTCCTATCACTGGCTTGTTTAAACTCCAGTTTTCTGTTAGACCCGCAAAACCACCTTCGCCGTAATTGCCATCATCCCACCAGTTTTCTAATTGAATTTCACCTTGGTTCAATGCTTTTAAATCCCAACCAGCTGAAAATATGTTTTTCCCTTTGGCAGAAATTATACCTACTTTAAGATTTTTATTGTTTTTCAGCTCTGAAAAAGCACTGGCAATTTCTTGACTCATTTTGTGGTCAATTGCATTTACTTTTGGCTTATTTAATATAACTTCCAGAACACCATTATTTTTTGATACTTCTACATAAGCGCACATTTTTGCTCCTATGAAAATTCAGGCATAACTTCATTAATAAAAAGCTCTAAAGATTTCTTTTGTTCTTTTAAGCCTAACCCAAAAGTTGCATAATAGATAAATTCGTCAACACCAATATTTTGGTATAGTTTTAGTTTTTCTATTACTTGATCAGGAGTTCCAAACATTAAATTTGATCTCAACATTTCAGGATTATATTGCTCTCGATTTTCAAGATCTTTTAATTCAATTAATTTAGTGAAGCCATTCTCAACATCTCCCAAGTTTTTGAATAAATTTTCAAACTGCCCTAAAACAATTGTTAGGGCTTTTACAGGAATTTCCCATTCTTCCTCTTTTTCATATACAGCGGTATGACGCATCATTGAAAAAATAGGGCGTGGTTTAGATGGAAATTTGATTAAAGCTTCATCAAGTCTAGATTTATATAATTCAGCTTCTGACATTGGACGTGTTAAAGGCCAAGACATAATATTACATTCGTTTTCAACAGCAAAATCATAAGTTATGGGTGCTCTAGCAGCTACCCAAATAGGCGGGTGAGGTTTTTGAATAGGTTTCGGGACAGAAGTTGAAAGAGGGAATGACCAAAATTCACCATTATGTTCATAATCTCCCTGCCACAAAGATTTAACAGCCGGTAAAGTTTCATGCATGTATCGCCAACCGTCTGTTTGTTTCAGCCCAGGGTACATTCTATCAAACTCTCTTTGATAGGCACCAGATCCTATCCCAAACTCGAGCCTGCCTTTAGATATCAAATCTGTCATTGCAGCTTCTCCTGCTAATTTAATCGGG
>CAJXFJ010000312.1 GCA_913052515.1 uncultured Flavobacteriales bacterium
ATATTAAACAAATTAAGCCAGAGTATTTAAAAGGATTAACTTTTCACTATGTAACTGAAATGAAAGAAGTGATTGATGCGGCTCTTTTAAAAACGAAAGTAAAAGACGCAATTATTATTTAATCAATTCGAAGAAAAGCTCTTCTTCCTCTAGCAATATCATTATTTGGAGCACTGGCATCTTTGCGATTTAGAGCTCCTTTCCAGCCCCCATAAACTGGGTTTGGAAGTATGATAAATTGATTGCCAAAGTTGGTCATATACTCTGTTGTGATTTGCTTACGTTGGCTAATTGTTTTTTCTCCTTCATACATATTGTCAAAGTCAGCAAGGTTGTCGCCAATAAACATCACAACATCATATTGAGCCGTTACCATTTCTCTTCTACTTTCTTTACTGCTGCTTCCTTGCTCTTTTAAAAAGAGTTGAGATTCGTCAACATTTACACCAATAGCCTTTAAGTTTTCTAAGGTATACTCTTCAGTATCTTGGCTTCTGTTGCTAATAAATAGAACATTGAAACCAAGTTGCTTTGCCTCATCAATAAATTCTACAGCTCCTGGAACTGCTTTTGACTTAACTGCGGCAACGTATTTTTTCCAGGTCTCCGGACTATAGCTTTCATTATTTAAAACCAATTGTGCATTATAAGCTGAATTATCTAATACCGTTTCGTCCAAATCCATCACAATAGCTTTTGGGCTGCCACTAGCCATCATATCTGCAGGTATCGATTTTAGCCTAAACAATGCGGTATTAAATGCTTGATAACACAATGCTTCATACTCAGCTGAGGTTTGTTGCCACAAAATGGCCATCTCATCTTCATGAACATCAGACTTACTAATACTCGTGCTACCCCCATGTTGAGTAGGTGAGCAGGCAATACTAAATACAATTAATAGGGAATAAATAAAATGTTTTTGCATAACTAGGGTTCTATAATTTTACTGGCTCTGCTAACAGCAGACATCGAAAATACACCTAAAACTTCTTCTTGCGCATTCCCAGCCCCATCTTTTATGTTACTTCTTATGTTGGCAGGTGGGGTTGAAAACAATCCACCATTATTGGCTTGAATGGAAGCTTGTTCTAGAAATTCAAAAACATCTTTATTGATGCTAAAAATTTCTACACTAGTTGTATCTCCAACTATATAGGGCTCTTCTTCATCCGTAATTGCAGCTCTTAAGGGCAAAATAAAAACAAAACCATCTGCTGCATTTCCACCAAAGGCTGCATCTTGAGATAAGATAATGATTGAAGGATCGTTGGGGTATAAGGGTAAATTATTACGATAGGCCTTAACCCAATAAAAATCTTCTCTTCCTGCAAAATCTCTTGCCCAAAATTGAGCATAATAACCCTCTTCAGCACCTAATTCAGCTTCTTCAAATGAGCTTGTGATACTATCAATTGGTGGCACCGGGTTTAAGGTGGAAGTAGCTTGATAAGGAATGTTATTGTAGGTGATTTCTAATCGATATGGAAAACCTATACTGTCTATTGGACCATTGGTCACGGGATTGTAAGTAAAGTCGCCATTATTGTTACTTACAAATGTATAGACCTGATTTGCAGGTCCAACTATTCTCACTTGAGCATCGATTACTGCAGGAGTGGGAGCATTTAAAAAATAATCAGCTGATTTGGTTAAACGAATATATTGTATGCTAGAGTCTGAAGTCACAAATGCATCCACAACCAGTTGGCTTTCACCTTGGTCTAAATCAACATCAATTACATCTTCACAAGCTGTAAAAACAATTGAAAGGACTAATAAATAAACTAAATTCTTCATGATTAAAAGGTGAAATTATAGGATACTGCTGGAACAAAGCTTCCAATAACTGAATATCTAATGGCTTGGGTTACAAGCGGATTGTCTTCATTGGGTTCAAAGAAGATGGAGAAAGGATTTCTTCTACTGTATATATTGTAAACCGAGAATACCCACTCTCCTTTAATTTTCTTTCCTTCATTATTTCTTGGGGTTAAAGTCGCTGATAAGTCTAATCGGTGATAGGAAGGAATTCGGTAATTATTTCTAGACTCATTAATATTATGTGGAAGAACTATGCCTTGTATTTGATATCTGTTTGTTGGAAAAGTTGCTGGAGTTCCGGTAGAAAAAACAAAATTGGAAGAAAAAGACCATTTGTCGTTGTATTTATAGGTCCCAACAACACTAAGGTTATGTGCTCTATCAAAGCGAGTAGGATACCATTCACCTCTATTTATTCCATTAACTTGTCGTTCTGACTTGGCCAATGTATAGCTTACCCAACCGGTTAACCTACCTTTGTTTTTCTTTACAAACAGTTCTAAACCGTATGCTCTTCCAATACCACTTAATAAGTCTCCTTCCAATTCTTCATTAAAGAATAGGTCTGCATTATCGATATAGTCAATTTGGTTTTGAAAATCTTTGGCAAAAACTTCCGCAGAAGCTTCATATTTGTTTTTGGCAAAGTTTCTGAAATAACCAACTGCAACCTGATCTGCAATTTGTGGCTCTATGTTATTACTTGTTGGTAACCATAAATCTACTGGAGTAGAAGCCACGGTATTAGAAATCAAGTGAATGTATTGACTCATGCGATTGTAGCTTCCTTTTAAAGAGCTAAACTCATTTAAATCATATTTGATGGAAAATCGAGGTTCAAAATTGTTGTAAGCTGCAGTTGTTGCATATTGCGTGTGCGAAAACAAACGCGCACCAAAAACATTGAGAGAATTAACCGTTCGAGTATTTGGCGTTGCAGAAATAAGTGGCTTTCGAATTCCAGCAGTAGTGTCTCCAAATTCTTGAACTGTAACACCAAAGTAGTTGAAAAACGACCATCTGGCTCCATACAATAAACTGATTCTGCTACCTATTTTTTGTTCATTCTGAATATAAATGCCATTTTCCATAGCAAACTTTTCTTCTAAACTTAAATCGTTGCTTTGTCCATCGCTTGAGAATTCAGCTACAGCGGGTTTAAAATTGTAGTAAATACTTTGGCCTCCAAATTTTAAGGTGTTGTTATTATTGATGTAATAGGAGAAATCTGGCTTAATACTATAACTGACAACACTTGAGCTCCATTCAAAGTCATCCCCAGGATTTTCTTCGCCTTCAAGTCCAAATGCATAATCATAATCGCTATAGTAAGCGGTTAGGTTCATAAAAAGCTTATCATTAAAAATGTGATTCCATCTTGCTGTAGCCGTGGCATTTCCCCAATTAAATAAGAAACCTGAACCAAAAACATCTCT
>CAJXFJ010000313.1 GCA_913052515.1 uncultured Flavobacteriales bacterium
TTTACCGGAGTTAGATGGCATAGAAGTTTGTCGTCAATTACGCGCTAAATCGAATATTCCAATAATTATGTTAACGGCTAAATCAGAAGAGATTGATCGGGTTTTAGGTTTAGAAATGGGTGCCGATGATTACATCACCAAGCCATTTAGCATTCGTGAATTCATAGCAAGAGTTAAAGCAATATTTCGCAGAACAGAATCAATTCATCAAAGTCCTAATGATGTTCAAACGGAATCCATTTTGGAGTTTGAAGAGATGAAAATTGATATTGAAAAAAGGAAAGTTATCGTTCGCAATCAAAAAGTTGAACTTTCGCCAAAGGAATTTGAACTTTTAATTTTAATGGCTTCTAATCCAGGAAAAAGTTACACCCGCTCAAATTTATTGAAATTGGTCTGGGGATATGATTTTAATGGATATGAACATACCGTAAATTCTCACATCAACCGATTAAGAGCGAAAATAGAAGCCGATATGAATCAACCTACTTACATTTTAACTAATTGGGGAGTTGGTTATAAATTTAATGAGGAGGTGGTATGAAAAATCAAGTTATTACCAATAAGCTAATCGTAAAAGTAGGTCTGGCTTTCTTTTTTTTAATCGTCTTAATGGCGGCTTCTTTTATATTAACCACTTTTTACTTTACCCAAAAACATTTTCAAGAAGTTTCGCAAAAGCTAAATATTTCGCTAGCCAATCATTTAATTGAAGAAAAGTTTCAAAATGAATCTCCATTTTTAGAAGATGGAAGCGTTAATAAGTCCTTGTTTGGCGATTTAATGCATGATATGATGGCTGTTAATCGAAGTATTGAAGTGTATTTATTGAGTGAAGAAGGTGAGGTGTTGTATTCTGTGGTACTTGATCATAGCAATGATAATGCTCCTCTTGAAAAGGTGAGTCTACAACCCATTAAACAGTTTATTGAACAAGAGGGGCAGCAATATATTTTGGGTGATGATCCTAGAAATCGCGGAGCTAAGAACATATTTTCGGCTGCTCATTTTGAATCTGGAGGCAAAGAAGGTTATATCTATATCATTCTTGCTGGACAACAACTTTTAAGTGTTACCAATTCTTTGTGGGGGAGTTATTTTTTGCGACTTAGTACAGGTTCATTTCTATTAATTAGCTTGTTTGTATTGTTGATTGGGTTTGTTAGTCTTTGGTTTTTAACCAGAAACTTACGTGTTATTTTATATTCCGTAAAGCGTTTCCAAGAAGGAGACTTGAGTATTCGAATAGAAAATGCTGAACAATCTGACCTATCCATTTTGGCAACTAACTTCAATGAAATGGCTGATACCATTGAGCAAAATGTTCAAGAGATACAATCCATGGATAAGCTTAGAAGGGAGTTAATTGCCAATATTTCTCATGATTTAAGAACTCCATTAGCCATTTTAAAAGGCTATGTAGAAACTTTGCAAATGAAAGATGGTGATTTAGCGGAAGAAGAAAAAGAACGGTATCTTCAAATTATAAATCAAAGCTCTGATAAACTTTCTCGCTTGATCAGCCAATTATTTGAATACAGTAAATTGGAGGCTCAGCAAGTAAAATTGGAAAAAGAGCCCTTTTCTATCTGTGACCTTGCAGCCGACTTGGTGGCCAATTATAAATTATTGGCAAAGCAAAAGGGAATTAAAATAGCTTTTGATGCTGGAATAAAAGTTCCTTTAGTTTTTGCAGACATCAGTTTGGTAGAAAGAGCCATTCAGAACTTGATGGATAATGCCTTAAAATTTACCCCTGAGAATGGAACGGTTAGCTTGAAAATCAAATCAAATGATAAAATGGTTTCTATAGTTGTTTCAGATACTGGTAGAGGTATAAAAAGAGAGGATCAAGAAAAGTTATTCGAACGTTACCGTCAAGCTAAGAAAGGTGACAAACTTGAAGGAGCAGGACTTGGTCTAGCTATAGTAAAGAAGATCATGGAACTACATGATACCAGTATAGAATTAGTTAGTAAGCCTAATGAAGGAAGTTCTTTCCAGTTTGCCCTGCCCACCTATGGTAATTAGCTTTAGTTAAATTTACTTTTTATCAATCAAATTAATGTGTTTGATATTTTTCATAATCTCTATACGATTAATGATCGAATCAATCAGCGTTTGATACAACTCATCTCCCAAGTATTGGTCTTCTACACCAAAATCAATGTTCGGATTATCATTTACCTCAATTACATAAACTTGATTGTCTACAAATTTTAAATCAACACCATAAAGCCCATCGCCAATTAAAGAAGCAGCTTTTAAAGCCGTTTTTAAAATGGGTTCGGGTACTTCTTCTACGGCAAGTGTTTCGTGCTTGCCCGATTTATCTTCTTCTTGGCTGTTCCAATTGTAAATTTGCCAATGATCTTCAGTCATGTAGTATTTGCATGCATAAAGCGGTTTATTGTCTAAAATACCAATGCGCCAATCAAATGAAGAATACAAGAATTCCTGACAAATAACCATATCCGTTTTTTTGAAAAGAGAAGTCAATTTTTCTTTCGCTTCTGCTTTATCGTTCACTTTAATGACACCCAAAGAAAAAGCACTATCTGGTTGCTTTAAAACTGCAGGATATTGAATGTTGTCAAGCAATTTATCTGTGGTCATGTTTTTAGTTAAAGCATGGGTATTGGGCGTTCTTATTTTATTCTTTTTAAAAAGTTCGTGCTGGTAAATTTTATTTGAACAACGCAAAATAGACCAAGGATCGTCAATGACTACTAAACCTTCGGCGAAAGCAAGGCGTGAAAGTTCATACGTATAATGGTTTACATTTGTGGTTTCACGAATAAAAAGCGCATCAAACTCTTTTATTTTATGAACATCATTTTTATCAATAAAGTCAACATAAACCCCTTTTTTATTCGCCACTTTTCGAAACTTTTCGAGTGCCTCTTTATTGGAAGGTGGGTTTTCCTCAAAAGGATTTATCAATATGGCTAGGTCGTATTTGTAGTTGTTTAACTTGGGGAAATTGTACCTTTTCTTGTTAAAATGCTTTTGAGCAGCCTTGTATAACAATTCTTTTTGATGGCTTTCTAAGTTTTTAAAGCTTAGAACTTTAATGTTTTTGATTATCCATTTTTCAGCTTTCATAAAATGGACTGTAAACATGGGCACTTCAAAAAGCTGATATAATCTTGCGGCTAGTGTTTTGTATTCTTTTAAAGCGGTTTGACCAAAAAAGAGATCCAATGAAAAACTGTTTCCATTTTCTCTGCTCAGCATCATGTTTACTTCATCGCTCAA
>CAJXFJ010000314.1 GCA_913052515.1 uncultured Flavobacteriales bacterium
CCCATCCCTTCCAATATATGGGCTAATATCTCCCTTTACTTCTCCTGCCGAAAAAGAGCTAATCAATGGTTGAAGCCACTTTGCTATCGGAACCGTTAAATCTTCCATTACACCTGAAACTTTGTCAAGCACGATACACCAATCACTTCCTTCAAAAATTTTTTCTCCCCATTCTTCAATCGACTCATTTTCTACTGGTGGCTGATTCTGAATCTTTTGTTCTGCAACATTAGATAAACTATTCTGTATATAAACTCTCATTTTTACCTGCTCACGAAAATTTGAGTCAGCACTATACATTTTAAAAAAAATATGGAAAACTGAATCATAATCAATACCCGGCAGAAGTTGATTTTTAAACAAAACAGGCCTTTTAAATCGCTCTGTTTGGTTTAAAAAATCCCTCCAAAAGTCTTTATCTAACGCATTCGAATTAAAAAACTCCATTGGTCTTAAACTGTGATAAACAACTATGATTCAATCTACAATAATAGCCCATAAGATTAATTTGTTTCATCTTCTGCTTTAAGTGTTTCCAATTTCTTGGCAAGCAATAAGTTCATAAAGTCTGTAGTGGTATTATGCCATGTCCTTATTTCTCCTTTTGATGAATAAGGAACATAATTCGATCTTTTTGAAAAATCAGCAAATTGTTGAATGGGATTTGTGGATTCAATTGACTTAAGGTTTTGAAGTAATTGATTGCTATCAATTTTCTCTCTCACAGCCAGTTGTGGATTAGAAGAACCTTTTTTACTTGCTCGCCAAACAATGGACTGAGGTAAGTAGGCTTCTATCGCTTTTCTAAAAATATATCGTCCTTTTCCTTGCTGTGCTTTTAAATGAATGGGAAGACTTAGGTAGAACTCAATCAATGAAACATCCAATAAGGGATAGCGATACTCTAATTTATGAGACTGTGCTGCTATACTAGATGATTCAAGACGGTACATCACATGTTTCTGCTGCATTCTTCTAATTTGATCTTGAATAAAATTTCCAGTACTCTGATAGAGTTCTTGATATTGCTCAAATCGTTGGTAAATATTATAGACTTCATAAAGTTCATCTTTTAAAGGTCTATACCTTAGTTTTTCCCTTATTGGAGCCGTATGCTTAAAATAGTTAATCAGCAACTTATTAATCCGCCGCGAATCACGGTTTAGTAAACTTTTTGCTGTCAGTCCAGCTACCGTTCTAAAGGGTGATCGATTCTTTTCTTTTGAAATAGCCTTTACTTCTTTCCAAAGCCTTCTCCATTGTTTCGTTTCCATTAATCCACTCAAGTAATTTGGCACATGCTGCGAGACCATCTCATCACCGCCGAAGCCTGACAATAACACTCGAGTATCTTTTTCTTCTAATTCTTCATAAAGTATATCTCGAAACATGCAGTTCATCTCCTTTGGTGGTTCATCTTGAACTTTAGCATTCCATTCAAAAGCTTCTGTTATACCTCTTCCTTCGCCGGTAAGCATTCTAGGCTTATCTATTCCGATATGATCACAAATAATTTTAATCCAATCCTTTTCGTCGTGCAGATTTGGGAATTCACCCTGAGCAGGAAGTACAAAAGAATAGCTTTGTAAGCTTTTTTGATTCAATTCCTGTTTTGCTATTGCCGTTACACAAGAAGAATCTAAGCCACCACTTAGTTCGCTTGCCACATTAAAGTTACTATCCACTCTCCTATTTACTGCTTTTCGAAGTTCTTCCCGAAAAGCTTCTATGTATGCATCTTCTGAATTGAGTCGAAGTTCCTTTATTTGATCCAGCTTCCAATAATCATATTGAGTTATTCCATTTGCGTTTATAATCATGGCTGAAGCTGGCTTTAATCGCTTAACGTTTTTAAAAAGGGTATGCTCTCGATCAAGCCAAATTCTACACAAATAATCGGCCACCCATTGCCCATCAATCTCCTTTTTTATAGAAGGAAGTTCTAACAAGCCTTTTATTTCAGAGGCAAAGGCAAACAAGCCAGAATCATAGCTGTAGTAAAAAGGCTTAATCCCATGATGATCTCTAGCACAAAAAAATTCTTGATTTTGACTATCCCAGATTGCAAACGCAAAATCACCATTAAAATACTTGGGACAATCTTTCCCCCATTTTTGATAGGAATGTAAAATTAATTGACTATCCGGCAGTTTTGAATTAAATTTAATTTCCAACATATCCATGAGTTCCGCACGATTGTAAAGCGTAACATCAGCGGTAATACAAATCTGTTTTTCCGTATCAAAGTAAGGTTGGTTCTCATAAAAAGATTGAGGTGAGTTTTTCAGTAATAAATGGCCAAGTTGCGTTTGTTCACCATTCCAAATATTGGTGGCATCTGCATTCCAATGGTTCAATTTATTCATCATTTCTGAGGCATATTTTTGGTCCATAGACTTTCCATGAAAATTCCAAAAACCAAAAATTGAACTCATCTATTATTTATTTTTTTCTGTTAAACCCATTCAAAAAAAGAGACTTATCTCTTCAATCTTATTGATGTATTAAAATTTAGGTAATGCTCTATTTTAATACATTTGATTTTTGTCAAACTTATTCATTTGGATTCAATCATGTCGGATCAAATTTCACTTCACACCATTGGAGTTATTGGAGGTGGCACAGCAGGTTTTCTAAGCGCTCTTGCTATAAAAACCTATTACCCTAACATAGATGTCAGTCTGATTGAATCAAAGCAAGTGGCTCCGATTGGAGTTGGTGAAGCAACTACTCCTTTGTTGGTTAATTTTTTGCATAGAGACTTAAAAATTGACCTTGGTGAGTTTTACAAAGAAGTAAAACCAACCCACAAACAAGGAATCCGCTTCGAATGGGGAAAGCCAGGTGATTATTATTTCAATTACCCTTTTGAGAAACATGACCCTTATGGTGCATATTACATTCATAGTGATATCACCAAAAGTTGCTTACAATCGGTGCTTATGAATCAAAAAAAATCCTTGATCGGCAACCTTAATGGAGAAATCAAAGCCATTGAAGCACTCGCTAAAAAGCCAGATTTTGCTTACCATTTAGACAATAAGTTATTTTTAGCTTTTTTAAAGAAAAAAGCACTAGAAGCGGGGGTTAAGCATCATTATCAGGATATTGACGCCATTGAAAAAGATCAAGACAAAATTAGTGCTGTAGTTGCCAAAGATGGCTCTCGATTCAGCTTTGATATGTATTTTGACTGTTCTGGCTTTAAATCCATGTTGTTGGAAAAGACTTTAAAGTC
>CAJXFJ010000315.1 GCA_913052515.1 uncultured Flavobacteriales bacterium
TTTCCGAAGAATATGAAAATGCTTTAGATATGTTTAAGAACTCCAAAACCTTTAAGATAGAATTTGAGGCTAATTCTGATATGCTTGAATTTGGAGTTGTTAAAACTTCTTCAAGTAACATTCTAGTATCATTATAAAATGGAGCTTTTGAATAAGACTGCGAAATCGTTTTCCAAAACTTTCTTTCCCATTTTTTATACAATGCTA
This sequence comes from uncultured Flavobacteriales bacterium, assembly GCA_913052515.1. Next base: position 208 of record CAJXFJ010000315.1, read on the forward strand.
AATTTATCTCTACTTCATTTATTTTGGAAAATGAACTTGCTTTATGCAAAGGAATCGTAAATGTTAAAGCCTCTCCATTTTGCAAAATATTGTTTCTATTAATCCATCCTTGTTTAATAAAGTTAACATCATCGTAAATCACAAAATGATCAACAGACTCTATTAATTGAAAATAGCCTAAGTAAGGAAATATATATGGTTGCATGATGGCTACTTTGTTATTCATCTTCAACCACCTTTTTTATAATTCCTGAAATCCTTTTTTGCTCTTCAAAAGTTAAATCAAAGTAGATAGGTAAACATAAAATACACGCTGAATACTTATCGGAAATTGGTGTATCAACCTTTTTTACATAGCTTAATTTACTGAGTGAAGGGTAAAAATATCGTCGAGGGATAATCTCATTTTCCTCTAAGGCTTCCTTGACTCTTAAAGCAATTGATTCGTTTTCAAAAAGAACGGCGTAATAAGCAAAATTAAACTTACAACCTTCTTGTATCTTGGGCTTTCTCAGGTTTAAACCATCTAAAAGAAAATCATAATTCTCAGAAAGCGCTTTTCTGTTCTTTAGAATGCGATCTATTTCATCAAGTACGCATAAGCCCATTGCTGCATGAAACTCTGAGTTTTTACCATTTATTCCAATTCCATGAAATTTTTCTGGTCCATCATGACCAAAATTTCGCATATACTCAATCTGTTTATTCAGATTCTTATCCTTAGATACAACGAATCCTCCTTCTACAGAGTGCATCAATTTAGTAGCATGTAAACTACATGTACTTATATCCCCATAATTAAATATACTACTGTCCTTGTATTCGGTTCCAAAACAATGTGCAGCATCGTAAATGACTTTCAAATTATGTCTTTTAGCAATTGTGTCTATGGCTTGGATGTCACAAGCATTTCCAAAGCAATGTGTTGCTAAAATAGCAGAAGTTTTATCTGTAATTAATTCTTCTATTTTGGAGGGGTCTATATTTAAGGTCTCAGAATCGATGTCTGCAAAAACGGCTGTACAACCTTCCCAAACAATGCTACTAGTAGTTGCAACATAAGAAAATGGGGTTGTTATTATTTCCCCTTTTAAATTGAGTGCTTTAATTGCGATTTGAAGGGCAATGGTACCATTATTTACATAAAGTAAATGATTAACATTTAAGTAGCTTGACAACTTGTCTTCTAAACTTCTAACAAGTGGACCATTGTTCGTTAACCAGTTTCTTTCAAATACTTGATTAATCAATTCATCAAATTTTTCCCTTTGGGGTAAATATGGTTTTGTAACAGGTATCATTATTTACTAAAGTCCTTAATCAACTCTTCAATTCTAAACTTGTAATTTGGGAAAAATCGATAAAGTAATTGATCTTTCTCTTGAATTGTTTTTAAATTGTCAATACTCAACAACTCTTCAATCGATTTGTCTCGGCTAGTCACATTCTCTTTTTCTGCATTTTTAATAAATTGAATGTGTTTATCCGAGTAACCGAATTTCATTAGGCAATTATAAATATCATCTGACAAAGTTTCATTGAATAGAAAATGGATGTTTGGAAAATATAGTTTTAAATCTATTTCGGCTATTGATTGCTCTTGAATTTTTGTAAAAAAAGAAATTGGGTCTATTGCAAAGAAATGTATAAATTGAAAGGATAATAAGCCAATGTTCTTATTTACTGGAATTCCCATCTTTTTAAACCCTTGCTCTAGATATACCTCAGTAAATTGATTTAAATACTCATCAAAAGATATTTCAGGAAAAGATGGCATTTTAGCTGTCAATATATTTGAGAATTCATCATTGTTTTTTGCAACCCATTTGTACGATTGAAAGTAATATCTTGAAATATAAGCTTCTATCGGATCTCTAAAAACGCTAATTACCTTCCTTTTTGAATTCAAGTATTCTTTTGGAATTTGTTGATATGTGCCATGTTGATCTTTTCCTAAAACAGCAAATTCTGCTCTGATGTTAGGTAGCAACAACTCCTTTAATACATGCGTTTTTCTATTCTTTTGGAAGCGATATGATAAGTCCCATTTTATTTTATTGTGAACCTCCTTCAAGACCTTCCTTGTAAAGCTACTGCCAGTTTTGGGAAGGTTTAACAGAATAAAATCATCATTTACAAGCATTGATCCTAACTTTTAAATTTCAAGAATAAGTTTTTCATAAACTCTTTTTTCTCCACATGAATTTGCATCTTCTTTTCTTTTAACACTTTGTTGAACCTTTGCGATTTCTCTCTCTTATATAGTTCCTTTAATCTAAACAAAAACCGATTCCCATAATCCCAATTCATGTTTGAGGTACTTTCATATCCAAGCTCTTTCATTATATTCTTGGTTAAAGTTTCAATCATTTCAACATCATCTCTAGATAAGACATCCATATACTTACCATAATTTTTCTTCTTAACTGGTTTGTTTATATTTTGCCATAAAGGATGTTTTTCAGCCTCTTTATTATTTGGATTTGTGCTAAAGCACGCTGATTCAATTGGCAATTCCAAATAGTTCAATAGTTCACTCATTTCCTTTTCAGGATTGTCAACTAAATTCTCATACTTTAAAAAGTACATATCTACCTTATAGAAATCCTTTAGTTCTAATATTTTAGTTTGTTCTTCTTTCCATTTCCTAATTGCTACATAAGGGGTATGAATATGGATTGGAGTTCTCATCCATGAAGCTACTTGATCTCTGGGATCTCTATATAAATAAATAAATTTTGCTTTTGGGATGTCTTTCAAAATCCCTAAAGCAAAATCATGATTATTGTTATCTTTAGAGAAATATGCAGACTTTTCATGCTTTAGCGCATATTCAGAATAAACAAAATGAACATAATCAATAAATGACTCTAATTTTTGACTTTCATTAGGCTTATTGAATTCAATATTCCAATCATGAAAAGTAATATTAACTAGCTGCTGAATATCTTCAAGCAATTCAATTTTGTTATTAAAACCTTCATCTGTCTTATAATTTTTAAAATTTCTTTGAAAGCTTAAACACAAA
>CAJXFJ010000316.1 GCA_913052515.1 uncultured Flavobacteriales bacterium
TTTCTGGCAGCCGTTCAACCAATAACATGATTTCGTCAGTGGTGTGTTCCAAAGCATGAAGTTGATAGCGATTTCCAATGTATTCTCTCAGAATATAGGATAACTCAACATAATACAATTTCGTCTTACCATTCTGCCAAAGCTTTTTGTTTTTTAGGTCTTCTAACTTTCTAAAAGCCAATGAGTCGGCAGCCTCTTTGGGAATAATTGCTTCAACTTCTTCTTGAGGTCGATTTGCATATTTTCGGTATAAGAAATAAGCCAAAATGAGCAATCCGATAAGTAGGAGAATACCTCCAATTTCAAGACGGTTAGCTAAAAGAAAATCACTTAACGAAAAGGGAACTTCTATAATAGGTTTGATGTCTTTAATATCAGCTTGCTCTTCAAGGGGGACGGTAATTACAGAAAGTAATAGGGGAGCAGTTTCGACTGTTTTATCCCCAATTTTAAATTGTAATGGTGCAATGGCATGAAATCCACTATCCCATGAAGTTACCGTAATGGTTTGTGTAAAAATCTTAATTGAAATATCTTCTTCATCAAAGGTGGTATCAATGTCTGAAGCTTTTACAATTTCTACAAACTGACTAATAGTATCTTGCAAAGCAGGAAAAATTACAGCTTCATTCGCTTTAAAACGAACTTCAATTTCTATCTCTGTTTGTTCACCAATTCTAATTTCTTGGTCTTTCAAATAGGCTTTAGCTTCTTGTGCTAAGCTTGTAAAACCAAGTATAAATAGAAAGAAGAAAGTCAATGCTTGTTTCATCTTCGAGCCTCCCTTCTTTTAAATAAATTCATCAAGGGTTGAACATAAGATTCATGCGTTCCAATTCGTGCATGATCAACACCACTTTTTCTCAGGGCGTTTTGAATCCATTCTTGCTTTTTTAAAGCATTTTTATGGTAAGCCAGTCGATTGGCTTTAGAACTTGTGTCAAACCACATAGCGGAACCACTTTCAGGGTCTTGCAATTGAACCATGCCCACATTGGGGATTTCCAATTCTCTTTGATCAAAAATTTGAAGCCCTACCAAGTCATGCTTTTTGTTGGCAATCTTTAATTCATCTTCATAATTATCAGCTAAGAAGTCAGAAATTAAAAAAGCGGTACTTCTTTTCTTAATCGCAGAGGTAAAGTAGCGCAAGGCTTCTTTAATATTGGTGCCGGTATGCTCGGGCTGAAAGTCAATTAATTCACGAATAATCATCAAGATGTGGCTTTTCCCTTTTTTTGGAGGAATAAATTTTTCAACTTGATCACTAAAAAACAGCACTCCAACTTTATCGTTGTTTTGAATGGCCGAAAATGCCAGTACCGCACAAATTTCAGTCACTAATTCTTGTTTGAATTGCTTTTTTGAACCGAAGTTCTTAGAGCCACTCATGTCTACTAAAAGCATGACGGTCATCTCGCGTTCTTCTTCAAAAACCTTTACATACGGATGATTAAAGCGAGCGGTAACATTCCAATCAATGGTTCTGATTTCATCGCCCATTTGATAGTCACGCACTTCACTAAAAGCCATACCACGCCCTTTAAAGGCAGAGTGATACTCGCCAGAAAAGATTTGATTTGAAAGGCCGCGACTTTTAATTTCAATCTTACGCACCTTTTTAAGCAAATCGCTAGTATGTTGATTCGGTTTGCTCATGCTTTTAAGTGAAATAAGACTTTACGGAATTTCTACCGCATTTAATATTTCATTGATAATATCTTCGGTACTTACGTTTTCTGCTTCAGCCTCATAGCTCAATCCAATACGATGACGTAATACATCTTTGGCAATGGCTCGCACATCTTCAGGAATTACATAACCTCTTCGCTTAATGAAAGCATACGCTTTTGCGGCAAGCGCTAAGCTGATACTTGCTCTAGGTGATCCTCCAAAAGTGATTAAGTCTTTGAGTTTGCTCAAACCGTAATCCTCAGGCTTACGACTTGCAAAAACAATATCGACAATGTATTGCTCAATCTTTTCGTCCATGTAAACCTCACGTACCACTTCACGCGCTTTTACAATATCTTCAGGCTTTAAAATGGTATTGGCTTTGGGCATTCCAGCTTTCGCCAAATTATGTCTGATGATTAATTTCTCTTCTTCTTTCTTTGGATAATCTAAAACCACTTTCAACATAAAACGGTCTACTTGGGCTTCGGGTAAAGGGTAAGTACCTTCTTGTTCAACCGGGTTTTGAGTCGCTAAAACCAAAAATGGTTTGGGTAGTTTAAAGGTTTCTTCACCAATGGTTACCTGCTTTTCTTGCATGGCTTCTAACAGTGCAGATTGCACTTTGGCCGGTGCACGGTTAATCTCATCGGCTAAGATGAAATTGGCAAAAATGGGTCCTTTCTTAATGGAAAATTCTTCTTTCTTTTGACTGTAAATCATGGTTCCTACCAAATCGGCAGGCAATAAATCAGGTGTAAATTGAATTCGGCTAAAATCAGCTTCAACGGTTGTTGCCAAAGTTTTAATAGCTAGGGTTTTTGCCAAACCTGGTACGCCTTCCAATAAAATGTGTCCGTCAGATAGTAAACCGACTAACAAGCGTTCAACCATGTACTTTTGTCCAACAATCACTTTGTCCATCTCCATGCTTAAGAGGTCTACAAAGGAGCTGTGCTGTTGTATTTTTTCGTTGATTGCCTTAATGTCGTTGGTAGGGCTTGTGCTCGCTTGTGGAGCAGTTTCTACCTCAGAAGTTTGTTTTTGGTCTTCCATGAGTATCGTCATTACATTTGTTGCGAAATTAAAAACATGTGTTTTGTTGCCCATTTATTCCGCTGTTAATTAATGTTAAGCCCTATGAATACTGACTTTGAGCTAAAAGTGACCCCTTTTAAAACCACCGATAAAATGGCCTTTGAACAAGCCCGAAAAATTAGAGAGCTTGTTTTCGTCATGGAACAAGAAGTGGATGAGCGAGAAGAATTTGACAATTTTGAAAAGGAAAGCACACACTATTTATTAATGGCAGATAATCAGGCGGTTGGAACAGCAAGGTGGCGGTTTATTGGCGATAAAATCAAGCTGGAGCGCTTTGCGGTTTTAAAAGAATTTAGAGGAAAACAAATGGGTGATGCGCTTTTACAAAAAGTAATTGCCGATGTGCTTCCTTTTCAAAAACCGGTGTATTTGCATGCCCAACTCAAAGCTATTCCATTTTACAGCAGAAGAGGATTTGAAAAAGTAGGAGAGTTGTTTTTAGAAT
>CAJXFJ010000317.1 GCA_913052515.1 uncultured Flavobacteriales bacterium
CGAAAATGAAATTTTAAATGTCTCTCTTGAAAATGAAGTTGAGGTATCAATTCTAGGAGAACAAGTAAAAGGAAGAATTGATTATATTTCTCCAATCTCTGACCCGAATACCAAAACATTTGAAATCACAGTTAAAGTAGAAAATAAAGACTTTAGATACAAAGATGGTCTTTCTTCAATGATATCAATTAAAAAAGGAGAGGTTCTTGCTCATAAAATTTCCCCATCAATTTTAGCTTTAGGTATTAATGGAGAACTTGGTGTAAAAGTTATAACCGAAGGTAACAGAGTTCTTTTTAAAGAAATTCAAGTTATTGAAGATACCTCTCAATATATGTTAGTTACTGGATTAAATACAAAAGAACAAATCATTATTGTAGGTCAGCAATATGTTTCAAGTGGAGAAGAAGTAAGTTTTAAACAGCCATGAATCTTGTTAGTCTAGCAAGTCAATATTATCGAACTACGATTTCAATATTTCTTTTTGTCATTATAAGTGGTTCTTTGGTTTTCAATAATATTCCAAAAGAGTCCTCGCCTGATGTAAGTTTACCTTATATTTACGTTTCGTTAGGATTAACAGGGATATCGCCTGAGGACTCAGAAAAGCTACTTATTAAGCCCATTGAGGATGAAATATCTAATATTGAGGGTAAAAAGCAAATGACAAGTACAGCCTATCAGAATGGAGGAAACGTACTTTTAGAATTCAATGCCGGATTTGACCCTGATCAAGCCCTTCTTGATACAAGGGAGCAGGTAGATCGTGCAAAATCTAACCTTCCTGAAGATGCAGACGAACCTAAAGTTAGCGAAGTAAACATAAGTCTTTTTCCCATTCTAGTTGTCTCAATAAGTGGTGATATTTCAGAATTTCTCCTTAAAAAAGTTTCTAATGATTTAAAAGATAAGATTCAGTCTTTACCAAATGTTTTAGAAGTACAAATTGGAGGAGAAAGAGAAGAGCAATTAGACATTATAATCGATCAAAACAAGATTGAAGCATATGGGCTTAATTTAAATGAAATTTTAAATTTTGTTCGAGCTAATAATCAAGTAGTTTCAGCAGGTAATTTAGATACAGGAGATGGAAGATTTGTTATTAAAATTCCGGGATTATATGAAAATTTAAACGATATTTTTAATACTCCAATTAAAGTCAATGATAAGAAAACTATTAAATTTAAAGATATAGCTTCACTGAAAAGAACTTTTAAAGATCCAGAAAAATTTGCAAGGCTAGATAATCAGTCAGCATTTACATTAGAAATATCGAAAAGAATTGGTGCAAACATTGTTGAAACTGTTGACCAAGTTAAAGATTTAGTTGAAAGAGAGCAAAATACTCTTCCTTCTAAAATAAATATTACTTTTTCAGGAGATGAGTCAGTCAATATTAAAAATATGCTTGGTGATCTTCAAAACAATGTAATTTTTTCAATTCTGCTTGTAATGGGTGTTGTTATTCTTTTTCTAGGTATAAGGTCTAGTCTTTTAGTAGGTCTGGCGGTTCCTGGTTCTTTCTTGGCAGCTATCTTAGTACTTTATTCTTTTGGCTTTACAATCAATATGGTAGTTCTTTTTGCTTTAATTCTATCTGTTGGTTTGTTGGTAGATGGTGCGGTTGTTGTTGTCGAATATGCACAAAGAAAAATTCAAGAAGGAATGGGGTTATCTGACTCATATATTAAAGCCGCATCAAGAATGTCTCTTCCAATTATTGCTTCAACTCTTACTACAATAGCAGCATTTATTCCTTTGCTTTTTTGGCCTGGAACTACTGGTGGATTTATGAAGTATATTCCTATTACTGTTATTTCAGTCTTAGGTTCGAGTTTGGCTATGGCTTTGGTTATAGTACCTATTATTGGAACTCAAACATACAAAATTCGAAATTTATTTTTCTTTTTTATTATCCCTCTTATCTTATTTGGACTAATAAATTTCATTGCCTTTAATTTCCTTGGACAATTAAATTTTGATAAATATCTGAGCTTGGGCATTAAAATTGCTGCTTCACTAATTATTGGCTTCACTATTTTCAAATTATTTAGGTATTTAAAGAGTAAAGGCTTTCTTCAAAAGATGATTATTCCTAGAATTAATGCCGATGATGATGAAGATTTAACAGATATTTCAAAAGTTGGTTCTTTTACAAAAATTTACTTATATATTTTAAAACTTTGTGTAAATAATCCTCTTAAAATTTTAATATTATCTGTTGTTTTGCTTGTTGGTATTTATGGTGCCTATGGCAAGTATGGTAAAGGAGTTATATTTTTTCCATCTGTTGAAGCTGAAAACACCAAAGTGATTATTTATGCTACTGGAAATTTATCAGTAAAAGAAAAAGATCAATTAGTTGGTAAGGTTGAAAAAAAAGTTTTAGAAATTCAAAATAAAAATAATGAATTCAAATCTATTTACACTACTTCGGGGAATGTTTCCAATAGGCAAGAAAGTTCACCTGATATTATAGGTTTTATTGATATAGAATTTAAAGACTGGGATAAAAGGCGCAAATCTGAAGATATGATATCAGAAATCAGAGAGTCTACTTCAACAATAGCTGGAATTAAAGTTGAAACAAGAACACAAAGGGCTGGACCGCCTAGAGGAAAGCCAATTGAGATTAATGTGGTTTCTTCTGATCCAAATTTAACAATCAAAGAGGTTAAAAGAATACAAGATTATCTTGCAAAGATGTCTGGACTTAAAGATCTAGAGACATCTCTCCCCTCGCCTAGTATTGAATATCAGCTTTATGTTGACAGAGAAGAGGCTGCAAAATATGGAGCCAGTATAGCTATAATTGGAAATACAATTAAATTAATTACAGGAGGTTTAAAGTTAAGTGAATTTAGACCTAATGACAGTGATGACTCTATTCCTATTTATTTAAGATTACCTGAAAAACAAAGAACAATTGATCAGTTAAATAATATCAAGATACCAACCTCTTCAGGTTATGTCCCTATTTCCAATTTTACAGATATAAAAACTAATCAAGAAACAGGAAATATAGTTCGCCTAGATCAGAATAGAATTGAAACTATTAAGTCAGATGTTGCAAAATTTTATCAAACAGATGCATATGTACGGCTAATTAAACATTGGCTAGGTATTCAAGAGTTTGACATTCCTAATAATTTTGGACTGGTTATTCCTGAATTTAATTCAGCTAATGTGGATCCGAGAGTACAAGTTACTTTTAAA
>CAJXFJ010000318.1 GCA_913052515.1 uncultured Flavobacteriales bacterium
AGATCTTCTAATTGCTTTATTTACATTTCCAGGACCGCTATTATATGCAGCTAAAACCAAATTCCAATCTTGATATAGTTTATATAAATCACTCATGTATTTGCAAGCCGCAACTGTAGATTTATAAGGATCCATTCTTTCATCATAATATGATGTCACTTTTAGGTCATAAATTTTTCCTGTGCCATACATAAATTGCCATAAACCTTGAGCACCAACCCAAGATCTTGCTGCAGGATTAAGTGCTGATTCAACTATAGCCAAATACTTAAGCTCTAAAGGCATTTCAAAACGATCTAACACTTCCTCAAACATTGGAAAATAACTCGGTGAAAGTGCTAGAACAGATTCACTTAAACTTCGTCGCTTATTGATATATAAATTAATAAACGCTTTTACTTGCTCATTATATGCTAGATGAATTGGCGTAGCGTCATCTAATACCTTTAATCGTCTTTCAATGATTGAATCAATCAAGACAAAAGAAACAGGTGATGCATCTATATCTATTGAGTCCTGGTATTTAAGTAAATCATCATTGGTTTCAGCTATTCCCCATCTTGCAATTGCACTATCAATTGCAACAAGTACAGGATCATCTTCACGAATTTGATACTCTATTTTGTTCGTGTCACTTTCCGAGGTAGCAAAAGTGTTTATTGATAAGATTAAAAGTAAAAAAAGTGAAAATGTATTATTCATAGAAAAATTAATGTAGGGTATAACGTCCAAACAAATAGTCTGTTGTATAAACGCTAATTTCTTTAAATAGAAACTTGATTCTAGAAGAAAAAGATTGTTTTATTAACTAAAACGTGTTGAAGAGTTCATTGGAAAATGCCAATAGCTTTTCTTCTTCGAAACTATTTGACATGAGTTGAATACCAAAAGGCAACTCCTCTTTTGTTTTGCCTAAAGGTAATGAAATAGCCGGTATACCTGCTAAGTTTGCTTGAACTGTGAAGATGTCTTCTAAATAAAGTTGAATTGGATCATTTGCCTTTTCTCCAATTTTAAAGGTTGTACTTGGTGTTGTTGGAGAAAGAATGAAGTCATACTCTTTAAATATTTCTTTAGTTTTCTCCTTTACAATCCTTCGTACTTTTTGAGCTTTGCTATAATACGCATCATAATAACCTGCACTTAATACATAAGTTCCTAGCATTATTCGACGTTTTACTTCAGGGCCAAATCCTTCTGATCTAGATTTGACGTATGTTGAAAGCAAATTCTCTGCATTACCACTTCGATATCCAAAATGAATACCATCATATCTTGCTAAATTAGAAGATGCTTCTGCTGTTGTTAAAATATAGTACGTAGGAACTAACTGGTCTAAAAATTCGAATTCAATTTTTTCTACTTGATGTCCTTCTTGTTCCAATTTATCCAGTATCTCTACTGTTCTACTTTTAACTTCAGGATTTATTCCTTCGTGATCGACATAGCAGTCTAAATAAGCTATTTTAAATTTCTTTGACTCCTTTAAATTATCAGCATACCTAGGTACTTCATTTGTACTAAGCGTACTATCAAACTCATCTTCTCCAGCAATTACCTCAGTGATTAGAGCCGAATCTTCAACATTATTTGTTAATGGTCCTATTTGGTCAAAAGATGATGCATACGCCAATAAACCATGTCTAGAAACTCTTCCATAAGTTGGTTTAAGTCCGACAATTCCACAAAAGCTTGCTGGCTGTCTTATTGAGCCTCCAGTATCAGAGCCTAAGGCGGCTAAGCACATTCCTGCTGCTACTGAAGCTGCTGCACCTCCACTTGAACCTCCAGGTACATAAGCATTAAACTGTGGATGCTTTACCTGGTCAAATGCAGAATTTTCATTTGAACTTCCCATAGCGAATTCGTCACAATTGGTCCTTCCTATTATAATTGCATCTTGTTGTAATAATCTTTCAACCACGGTGGATGAAAAAAGACTTTCAAACCCCGATAAAATTTTAGAAGAAGCTGAAACTTTATGGCCTTTATAACAAATGTTGTCTTTGATACTTAAAACCATTCCTGCTAACTTACCTGCCGTGCCATCTTTAAGTTTTGAATCAACTTCTTTGGCTTTAGCCATAGCGGAATCATTAAACGTTTCTAAAAAGATATTTAAATCCTTTTTAGATTCAATTACATCAAGGTAGTGCTGTGTTAATTCTTCACAGCTAATTAGCCCATTCTTAAGGTCTTCTTGAACTTTTTTAAGAGAGGTATAGTTGTTCAACTATTTAAGTTTTAAGACTTTTTCTTATTTTCAGATTCTTCAGTTTCTTCAGCGTTGGTAGCATCTTTAAACTCCTTAATGCCTTTACCTACTCCCTTCATTAATTCAGGAATTTTTTTTGCTCCGAATAAAAGAATAAGTAAAACCGCAATTAAAATAATCTGTTGCGGACCAATCATTCCTGCCTGAAATACGATTTCTTCCATATCGCTTAATTTGAAGCAAAGTTAGTCATTTTTAACGGCCACACATGGAGAATAAATACTTTTGACCTATGAATAAAGTGGATTACCTAATTGTTGGACAAGGAATAGCTGGTAGTTTTCTTGCCTTTGAGCTTTTAAAAAGAAAAAAGTCATTTCTAATAATAGACCAAGGGTTTACAAATTCTTCTTCTTGGGTTGCAGCAGGGGTTATCAATCCTGTTATTTTAAGGCGCTTAACATTAAGCTGGAGAGCTCAAGAATTCAGTGAATATAATATTTCCTTTTATAGGGAGTTAGCTGATTACATGGGTAAAAACTATTTTCACAATGATTGTTTATATAAATTAATTCAATCTGACGATGAAAAAAAATTTTGGAAGCATCGGTATCATAAAGCCTCACTTAAAAATTGGATTCAAGAAGAAATTCTTCCTCCAAAAAAAAATGACGTACTTACCCAAAACTTTTCTTATGGTTTGGTAAAACACAGTGGTTGGTTTGATTTAAAAGGTTTTCTTGGACATTTTCGAAAACACTTGATACGTAATAATCAACTCGTTGAAAAGTCTTTTAATTATGATTTAATTGAAGGAAACCACTATGAAAACCATGCGTTTAATCACCTTATTTTTTGTGAAGGATATGGTGCTAAAAACAACCCATTTTTTAAACATATTCCTTTTGGATGGAATAAAGGAGAAGTACTAACTATTGAAGACACAAAAATCCAAGAAAGGAAACTTCTCAAAAAAAAAGTATTTATTCTTCCATTA